>NZ_JBFUFF010000012.1:0-139879 GCF_056403555.1 Rhizobium sp. P2_G2 | reverse complement strand
CCCATCGATTCTCCCCCCTTGTGGGGGAGATGTCCGGCAGGACAGAGGGGGGTGCCACAACCTCGACGCTACGACTTCTCTACCGGCTTGCTCCGTAGCCGGCTCACTGTTTCGCGTTCCGCCCGCTTGCAGGCGATCGGGGGGAGGCCGCGGGCGATCTGGCCGAGGTCTTCGAGCATCAGTTTGCCGATATTCTGCAGCGCCGAAGTCAGTGCGCCGGCACGATGCGCCGAGAACAGGATGTTCGGCACTGTACGGATAGGATCGTCGGCAGCCACCGGCTCTTCCGGAAACACGTCCGTGGCGATCTGGATGCGGCCGGAGCCGGCAAATTCCTTCAGTGCGGCAAAATCGGCGACGGCGGCGCGGCTGAGCAGCAGCAGTTTGGCGCCCTTCTGCATCAGGCCGAGTTTTTCCGCATTGAGCAGATGTGCATTTTCGGTGGTGATGGTGGCGACGACGAAGACGAAGCGGCTCTTCGACAGGACATCGTCGAGCGACGCCGGCTCGACACCGAGCCGGGTCAGCACGCCATCGGGTAGCCAGGGATCGAAAGCGCGGATTCTTGGCTGGAAGCCGGCCAGCAGCTTGTGCAGCGCACGGCCGAGATCGCCGAAACCGATGAAACCCAGCTCGGCGCCAGCGAGCAGCTCGGCGTCATGGTTGCCATCCAAACCGTAGAGCTCGCGACCGGCGACGAAATCGCCATGCGCGGTGTGGATGCCGCGTGCCAGCGACAGCGCCATGCCGAGGCCGATCTCGGCCACGGGAGCGGCGAAGACCGAACTCGGTGCGATCACATGAATGCCGCGCTGAAAACAGAGGTCGTAATCGACATTGGGATAGAAATTGGTTTCGACATTGACAATGCAGCGCAGTTTCGGCGCCATATCCAGCCCGTCGCGCTCCATGCGCTGCTGGCTGACCAGAACCTCGGTGTCCGACAGATGTTTTTTGTAGAACGCATCGCGATCCTCGCCATTCCAGGCGACGACGTCATAGGTTGAGAAGAACTTTTCCTGATCTGCTTTGGAAAAAATATCGGCGGCAGCCCGGGGTTCGGGGTCGAACAGAATGCGCATCGTGTCCTCCATTTTTCAGCTTTTGTAGCCCGCCGGGTGACGCTTGGAAAGCGCTCCGGACCAGCAAAACGAATTGACAGTGCCGCCCCGAACTGCTTGACCTTGCGTGGAAATCGGGAGGCAATATGAGCAGGGATATCGACCTCGAAACGCTGGTGGCGACGGTTGCAGCACGCGGCGCCAATGCGCGCAGCATCACGGCGATCGCCGGCCCGCCGGGCGCCGGCAAATCGACGCTGGCGGAACAGGTGGTCGAACGGTTGAATGCCACCGAACCAGGTTCGGCGGCGGTCTTTCCGATGGACGGTTTCCACTATGACGACCTGGTTCTCGTGCCGCGTGGACTGCGGCCTCGCAAAGGCGCGCCGGAGACTTTCGACGTTGCCGGCTTCTCGCATATGCTCGGGCGGCTCAGAGCGAACCGCGAACGCGAGATCGCCGTGCCGGTGTTCGACCGCTCGATCGAGATTGCCCGCGCCGGCGCCCGGATGATCCCGCAGACGGTGCGGCATCTGGTGGTCGAGGGCAATTACATCCTGCTCGGCAGCGGCGATTGGGCCGATCTGCAGCGACATTACGACACGACTGTGTTGATCCATGTGCCGGAGGAGGAGTTGCGGCGGCGGCTGTCGGAGCGCTGGAAGGATCTGGCGCCGGAAGCGTTTGCCTACAAGATGGATGTCAATGACTTGCCGAATGGGCGGCTGGTGATGGCGGAGAGTGTGGAGCCGGAATTTGTGTTTCGGGAGGGGTGACAGTCTCGGCGCTAGGTTCAAGGGTCCTCGCGGCCGAAATGTCAAAACAAAAGCCCGGATCTCTGTCTGTGCCCTGAAACGGCTTGGCGGCCTGCTCAGGACGCCTGGAGAATTTCAGATCTCCTTTTTTGCAGATTTCTCGGGCTCAGGCAGTCGTTCGATCGGCAGCGATTTCGCCGACTGCGCGCTTTGCCTTTGATGGCTCAGCCACTGTCCGACGCGCCACTGAGGCGCCTTGATCACTGGTGGAGGGTCGAAGGTTGGCCAATCCCGGTTGATCTTGTTGATCAATGCGACCGCACCGGCCATGATGCCGGCATAGGCCGCGATACATCCCCACATTATCCAGACGCCGAACTTTGCGTCGAGCCACTGAGCGGTTTGCCCCAACACGCCTACGCAGCAAAAACCGACAAGCAGGAATGCGTAGAGAAAGCGCAGTGCAATGCTGAGGCCCGTTGGCATTTTTCACCTCTTCAACCTCATGAGAGGTAGTAGCAGGCGGCAGAAACGTCAACAGAGGGTAGTGCTCGGCTTTCCCCAGCGATCAAAAAACAAAAGGCCCGGATCGCTCCGGGCCTCGAAACTTATTTCGCCGTCTGCGTGAATTAGGCAGCTTGCAGGTTGCCGGCAGCCGACTTGCCGGTGCGGCGGTCGGGCAGGACTTCGTAAGAAATCTTCTGGCCTTCATTCAGTGTGCTCAAGCCGGCGCGTTCAACGGCAGAGATATGCACGAACACGTCCGGGCCGCCATTGTCGGGCTGAATAAAACCAAAACCCTTCTGGGTGTTGAACCACTTGACGGTACCAGTAGTCATGTGATGTTCCTTTCGAGAACCGCGAATAGTTACGTTTAGTCGGCCGATATAGCAGACGTTTGGTATCGATATACTGTCTGGAGAAGAGTCGTGGCCGCGCGCCGGAACAAGTCAACAGAGCAAAGGCCAAGCCAAATCGGCCGTAAAAAATCGATGGCTATGATTTGGCAGAAAATTCAGCCCGGCACAAGATGTCGGGCTCACGTTTTTTACGGTTTGGGAGCCAAATTATTACAGCACCGTCACAAAGTGTTACAAAAGCAACAGGCACAATTTTTTTGGCTTTTGGTAATTTTCAGGTCGGTGCTTGCTCCCGCATCAGGCCGCCCGCCTTCAGTTCGTCCCATAGAGCCTGCGGTATAGGTTTACCGAGGATGGCACGGTTGGACTGGACCTCCGCCACGCTCTGGCCGCCGGGAATGACCGACACGACAGAGGGATGGCGCAAGGGGAAGTTGAGTGCAGCTTCGATCATATGGACGCCATGTTTCTCGCAAGCAGCATTGACGCGGCGCACCCGGTCGATGATGTCCTTCGGCGCATTGGAATAGTTGTACTGCGCATCCTCAGAGGGGCCACGGGCAAGGATGCCGGAATTGTAGGGGCCACCGAGCACGATACCGATGCCGCGCTTTTCGCAGAGCGGCAGGAAGCTGGTCAACGCTTCCTGTTCCAAGAGCGTATAGCGGCCCGCGAGCAGGAAGAGGTCGAAATCGCCGCGTTCGGCCAGCGTCTGGCAGACCTGCCATTCGTTGATGCCGCCGCCAAAAGCCTTGATTACGCCCTGGTCGCGCAACGACAGCATGGCGTAATAGCCACCCTTCATGAATTCCTCGATGCGGACGTCAGACGCTTCCTTCGAACCATGGGTGAAGATGTCGACGTCGTGGACGAAGAGGATATCGAAGCGGTCGAGCCCGGTGCGCTCGAATGACGCTTCGAAGGAGCGCATGACGCCGTCATAGGAATAATCGTAGATCTCGCGGCGATTGGGTGTGTCGAAGAATTTGCCGATGCCGGTCTTTTGTTCGGGCGGGCAGACCTCAAGCAAGCGGCCGGCCTTGGTGGAGATGATGTAGTCGTCGCGGTTCTGTCCGCGCAGGAAATTACCGGCGCGGCGCTCAGACATGCCGAGGCCGTAAAGCGGCGCGGTGTCGAAATAGCGCACGCCGCTGTCCCACGCAGCCTCGAACACCGCATGGGCGTCTTCGTCGGAAACGGTTTTGTAGAGATTGCCGAGAGGCGCGGTGCCGAAGCCGAGTTCGGTGAAATTCAGTCCGCCATTATTCAGGCGATCCCAATGCCGGATATCCATGCCTTCCCTCCCGTTTCGGCCGTCACGACTTGCCTTGATTAAAGCCAGGCGGTTCTCGGAAAGCAATTGTTTTTATTGGTTTTCATAGGTGCGGTGATGACAAGTCGCAGGTGAAGTGGCAATCTGCCGGCAAAAATTTCCAAGGAGGAATTTCCTTTGAGCACTAAGCTGAAGCGCATTTTCGGCGATGTCAAACCGGTCATTGCCATGGTGCATCTGGGCGCTCTTCCGGGCGCGCCGCTGCATGATCATGAAGGTGGTCTGGATGCCYTGGTCGAGGGCGCGCGCAAGGATCTGCATGCCTTGCAGGAGGCCGGTTTCGACGCTGTCATGTTCGGCAACGAAAACGACCGGCCCTATGAATTCAAGGTCGATGTCGCGTCGACCGCGACGATGGCCTTCGTCATCGGCCGGCTGCGGTCGGAAATCAAGATTCCGTTCGGCGTCAACGTGCTCTGGGATCCCGAGAGCTCGATTGCGCTCGGTGCCGCCACGGGTGCCGCCTTCGTGCGCGAAATCTTCACCGGCACCTATGCATCCGACATGGGGCCGTGGACGCCGGATGYGGGCAAAGCGATGCGCTATCGCGACCGCCTCGGCCGGCAGGACCTAGCGCTGCTCTTCAATGTCTCGGCCGAATTCGCCTATTCGCTCGACCAGCGCAGCGTCGCCGATCGCGCCCGTAGCGCCGTGTTCTCCTCCATTCCCGATGCCGTGCTGGTCTCCGGCGCGATCACCGGCGAGGCGGCGGCGATGACCGATCTCGAAGCGGTGAAGAAAGTGCTGCCGGACACCTATGTGTTTGCCAATACGGGCGTCAAGCACGCCACGGTGCGCGACACGCTGAAGATTGCCGATGGCTGCATCGTCGGTTCGTCGCTGAAGGTCGACGGGCATACCTGGAATGCGGTCGATCCGGAGCGCGCCAAGGAATTCATGCGGCTCGTCAAACAGGATCGCTGAGATGAAAGACAATCTCAGGACGCTGCTGAAGGACCTGATGCTGATCCCGGGCCTTTCGGGTCACGAGGGCAGGGTGCGCCGCTATCTCAAGCGGGAGATGCAGGCGCTTGGGCTGAAAACCACGACCGACCGGCTGGGCAACCTGATCGCTACGATCGAAGGCAATCCGGACACGCCATCGGTGATGCTGTTCACCCATATGGACCAGCTCGGCCTGATCGTGCGCAAGATCGAGAAGAGCGGCTATGTCCGCGTCGAGCGTCTCGGTGGGGTGCCAGAGCGGGCGCTGGCGGCGCAGCCGGTGCTGTTTTCGATCGGCGAGGGCAGGGACGTACCGGGCGTGATCGCGCATAAATCGCATCACGCGACCGCGCAGGACGAGAAATACAAGGTCGTGCCCTATCAGGACATCTATATCGACGCCGGCTTTACCAGCGCCGAGGAGGTCTTGGCCGCGGGCATCGATATCGGCACGCCGGTGGTCTACAAGCCGCATGTGGTCGAACTCGCCGGCGACCGGATCGCCGGCACGTCCGTCGACGACCGCGCCGGCTGCGCCGTTGTGGTCGAGGCGGCCCGCGCGCTGGCCAAGGCCGAAGCTCGGCCAACCGTGCATATCGTCTTCTCGACGCTGGAAGAGTTCAACCTGCGCGGTGCGCTGACGGCAGCGCAGGTGCTGCAGCCGGATATCGCCATCCAGATCGACCTGATCCTCACGGGCGACACGCCCGACATGGCCAGCCGCGGCGATGTGCAGCTCGGCGGCGGGCCGGGCATGGCGATGTTCTCTTTCCACGGCCGCGGTACGCTCAATGGCACCATTCCGCATCCGGCGATGGTCAAACTGTTCGAGGATACGGCGCAGGCGGAAAAGCTGAACCTGCAGAAGAGCGCCCATATCGGCTGCCTGACGGATTCGTCCTATGTGCAACTGGTCGGACAGGGGGTCGCCTCGATCGATATGGGTTTTCCAATGCGCTATTCGCATTCGGCGCTGGAGCTGTGTGATTTGAATGATCTGGAAGGGCTGACGAGGCTGCTGGTGGCGGGGATCGGGAGCATCGGGGCTGGGTTTAGTTTGGATCGGGATGATTTCGAGCAGTGAGCTGAGGCGTTTACCCCTCACCAAGCGCGGCCAAGCGATCGCTTCGCTCTCGCGGCCTTGCTATCCTCTCCCACAAGGGGAGAGGCAGGGTGCCACGATCGCCGACCTTGCTTGGGGCCGCGCGCTGCCGCAGGTCTTCCTCGCCCCCTGTGGGAGAGGATACGAAGGCCGGGTGAGCACGGCGAACCCTTGGCCGAAGTTGGTGAGGGGTGAATGCCGACAGACACCAGGCATTGCAGTACCGGCGGGGAACACATGAAATACTACCTTGGCATCGATATCGGCACATTCGAATCCAAGGGCGTGCTCGTCGATGAGACCGGCGCGATTGCGGCGCAGGCGGCCCGGCCGCACAAAATGCTGGTGCCGCAGGCAGGCTGGGCGGAGCACGATCCGGACCAGGATTGGTGGGGGGATTTCTGCTTCCTGTCGAAGAAGCTGGTTGCCGACAGCGGCGTTGATCCCACAGATGTCAAGGCGGTCGGCGCCTCGGCCATCGGTCCGTGTATGCTGCCGGTGGATGCCGAGGGCAATGCGCTGATGAATGGCGTGCTCTACGGTGTCGATACGCGGGCGGCGAACGAGATCGAGGAACTGAATGCGGTTCTCGGCGAGGATCGCATTCTCGAGCGCTGCGGCAATGCGCTGACCTCGCAATCGGTCGGGCCGAAAATCCTCTGGCTGAAGCACAATCGGCCGGAAATTTATCAGAAGGCGGTGAAGATCGTCTCTTCCACCACCTTCATCGTGCAGAAGCTGACCGGCCGGTGCGTCATCGACCACTATACTGCGGCGAATTTCTCGCCGCTCTATGTGGTCGACGAGCAGCGCTGGTCGGACGATCTCAATCCCGACATCCTGCCATTGGAGAAATTGCCCGATGTCGTCTGGTCGACGGATGTGGCCGGCGCGGTGACGCCGGCGGCGGCGCATGCCACCGGGCTTGCCATCGGCACGCCGGTCATCTGCGGCACCATCGATGCGGCGGCGGAGGCGTTTTCGGTCGGCGTGCTCGATGCGGGCGACATGATGGTCATGTATGGCTCGACGATTTTCATCATCATGCTGAGCGAAGCCCGAGTGAAAGACGCGCGGCTCTGGTATGCACCCTGGCTGTTTGCCGGCGAGCATGCGTCGATGTCGGGGCTTGCCACGTCAGGCACGCTGACACACTGGTTCCGCGACCAGATCGGCCGGGATCTTGATTCCGCCACAGCTTTTGCCGAACTGGCCGACGAGGCCTCGGCCTCGAAGCCTGGCGCCAATGGGCTGATCTTCCTGCCCTATTTCTCCGGAGAGCGGACGCCGATCCATGACACGCATGCCAAGGGCACGCTCTTCGGCCTGAACTTGACGCATACGCGCGGCGACATCTATCGGGCGCTGATCGAGGGCATCGCCTACGGCACCAACCACATTTTTGAAACCTATGCCGAAGCCGGCGCCAGCCCGAAACGGCTGATGGCAGTCGGCGGCGGCACAAAGAACCGCATCTGGCTGGAAGCCACCTCGAACATTTCGGGGCTGCAACAGATCCTGTCGCAGAAGAGTTTTGGGGCATCTTACGGGGATGCTTTCCTGGCGGCGCTTGGGGTCGGTGATGTTGCGCGGCAGGCGATTGTGGGCTGGAATCCGGTCGAGAGTGAGGTGCTGCCAGTGGTCGATCCGGCCTATGCGCGACGGTTTGAAATGTTCAAGGCGCTTTATCAGAGTACGAAGGGGTTGATGGAGGCGTTGGATCGATAGGGCGGGGGTAAGCCATAGGCAATGGGCCCGTGTAGAAGGCCCTGCGGGACGCGACCCCACCAAATCCTGTCGCCTCGCCTTGGCGAATTTTGCCCACTGCCAAAACGTCTCTCACAAGGCCTCCAGCCGCCCACCTGCCCAAAAACATTGAGAGATGTTCGATGCCGCTGACGACGATCCCACTTCCCGACCGCGCCATTGCTGTCAAGCGCAATGCGATATCCGTGCCATCAGCTTATTATTGGTCGATCCCGGTTCTTCTCGCCCTCGTCGTATTCTTTGCCATCTGGCAGGCGCCCAGCCTTTTGCGTGACATCACCATCAGCCAGCACCCCGTGTCGCTGCCGGATGCCTCGATCGAGAACGGCAAGTGCGAGACGCGCAAGGGCATCTTTGTCGATTGCGAGGCGCATCTCGTCTACCGCTATAATGGCCATGATTATCAGAGCGACGTGGAAATGTTCTTTGTCGATTTCCATTTCGGCGACTACCAGACCGGGGTGACGATTTCGGCCGACAAGCCGGAGCTTGCGACGCTGACCATCGGCGTCGACAAGCTGTGGAACCGGATCATCTCGCTCGCGGCCACGGTCCTGCTCCTGGGCGGACTGATTATCGGCGCCATGTTTACGCTGGCCCGTCTCTTGCGCGCCCGGGCGCAGCTTCGCCGCCCCGATCGGCTGGTCGCCATTCCGGTGGCGATCACTGCGCTCAAGAAACATCGCGGCGGATTTTTCGTCACCTATAGCGATGGGATCGGCGACAAGAAGAAAGGGCGCATCGCTCATACGCAGCTCGAGGCCGGCGAAGAGCCGCTGCTGGTCGGGATCAGCAAGACCAAGAAGCCGGTGGCGCTGGCGGTGCGGCATGGCAATACGTCACTGCCAGTGCTGCTCGACAGCCGGCTTCAACGCATCGACCTGACCGAGGCGGAGCGTCAGGCGGCGCTCGCACCGTTCGCCGGCCGGACTGGTTCGACGCCGAGCGTCGCGGCGTTCGCGCCGAGGCGCGGGCGGTCATTGCTGCGCGGCGTGATCACCTTCTTTGCGATGATCCTGCTGATCATTATCGCCGCGGTCGGCTATTGGGTCTGGTATGTGATGAGCGCCGATTCCGCCTTCAATACGCCCGGCAAGGAGATCAACAGCATCATGCCGGAGCCACTGAACAAGTGGGGCTGCGACCAGCTCAAGCAGCGTTTTGGCAATGGCGGCCCGCCCGAAGGCTGTGTCGCGGACGATTACTCGAGCTGGAAGTAGCGTCGGTTAAGGATGCTGGCTTGTCTGCGGTCCGCCTCATCTTCGACAGCGCAGTTGGTGCATGCCAGCGTCAGCATGCCGGGCTGTCACGGAAGTCGATGACACCTTTGCGAATGATGAAGCAGCCATAGGGGCCTGGGTCCGAGGTCCGGATCACGGCGAAGGCGTTGCTGGCGGCCTCATAGAAGGAGAAGCGTTCGAGCGCCTTGATCTTCACATGCCGATGTTCCGCCGCGTCGATAATGGCTTGCACGCGATCGAAAATCGGCAGGATCTTTTCCGCCGCGCCGACGACCTGCATCCGCTTGACCGGCGCGTCGACGAAGGTGTCGACCGGCATCAGTTCGAGGATCGCTGCGAGGCCGGTGGGGATATCGGCGCCGGGAAGATCGATGATCTTTCCCCAGATCGTCTTTGCCGCGATGGTCGCAGCCGGATGGTTGACGTCGCAAATCAGGAGATCGTCGCCATGGCCCATCAGCATGAGCACATTGACGATTTCGGCGCTGAGAAGACGTGGAATTCGCTTGAGCATTGTTGTACTTCACCAAATCTGCGGTCGCGCTTCTGCTCTGGTCATAACGTAAAGCCGCCGCCTGATTTTCATCAGGATTGATGTTCGATTTCTCCGGCATTGCGCGACATGTGTAGCATATTCCTGCCGGCTTCAAAGACCGAGCGTCGTTGTCGACCCGGATCCTAGCGAACGCCGCCCTTACGCTGTCGATGCCTGCACGGCCCGAAGCAGACCGATCAAGGCAGCCACGTCGCTTTGCCGCCAATCGTCGTCCGGCCAGCCGAGCATCGTGCAGCCGGCGGCGTGAAACTTGTAGTCAAGATGCTTTTCCTCACGATCGTCTGACGGGTCGAGGTGGCCTTGGAGTTCGGTGATCAAGAAAGGTAACGCTCTAGGATCTTTGCGGCGTGCCAGACCGAGCAGCGCCTCCGCGCGCGTGATCGTGTCGTCATCGTCGGTGCGCTCCAGCAAGGCCGCGCGAATGTCAGGCCCGTCTATCGTCGTGTCCTGTCCGATCCCCGTTGTGGCCCAATCGCGCGTCTCTGCCTGCGGGTCGCGCATCAGACCGAGCAGTGCGCGGATGCCATCTGGGTCTGTCGTGCCATTAAGCGCGAAGGCAGTTGCCCGGCGGATTTTCGGATCTGGGTCGTCGGCGTGGCCGGCAAGTGCCTTGTCGGCGCGGCGATTTCCCAGATGGCCCAACGCATAGAATGCCTCGAGACGCACACGCTCATGCTGGTCGGTAAGGAGCAGCAGCAGTCTGTCGCAACATTGCTCGCGATAGGGTCTGCCCTCTCCCAGTTGACCCAGTATATGAGCGCCAAGCTCCCGCTCCAAAGGGGCCGCGGAATCACAAAGCTGGGCGGCAGCGTCCAGAACCTCATTACTACCGCGTGCGTGGAGGACGCATCTTGCCCTGTGTCCGGCTTTCACTTCGGGCGGCCACGCGTCGAAATCCCGGTCGTAGTCGTCTATAGCAAGACCTATAAGGGCGATCCTTATCAGTTCCTCGGTCGGCCGGAGATCACTCCGATAGTCATATCGGCCCATCTCCTGAGCCTCGTCGTCTGTCATGTCCTTGTTCCTGTGAAGCTTCGTGCCTGTCGGGAGAAGAGTTCAACTCCTCGCCCAGCCACTCACTTCACCGAACCAGCCGTCATGCCCTTGATGATATACCGCTCCAGGACCACGCCGATCACCACCAGCGGCGCGATCGCGGCGGCAGACAGGGCGGCCATGGACCACCAGTTGATGCCTTGCGAGCCGGTCTGGCTCGCTACCATCACCGGCAGCGTCTTGGCATGCGTCGAGGTCAGCAGTGCGGCGAAGAAATATTCGTTCCAGCAGAGCACCAGCGACAGGATGAGGGCGGCGACCATGCCCGGAGCTGCGAGCGGGAAGACGATGCGGAAGAAGGCGCCCCAGATGGAAAGGCCGTCAACCAGCGCGGCCTCTTCCAACTCGATCGGGATGCCGCCGAACTGGTCGCGCATGATCCAGATGACGATCGGCAGCACCATCAGCGTATAGAGCATGATCAGGCCGATGGTCGTGTCGAGCAGCGCCAGTTCCTTGAACAGGACCAGGAACGGCAGCGCCAGCACGACCGGCGGCAGGATGAGCTGCGACAGGAAGAAGAAGGAGATGTCCTTGTTGCGCATCCAGCCGATCTTGTAGGAGAAGCGGCTGAGGCCATAGGCGGCGAGCGAGCCGATCAGCACGGCAAGCACCGAAGCGCTCACCGAGGTGATGACGCTGTTGAGGAAGCGCTTGAGGAATTCGTCGCGCACGGTGGAGGAGTTTCCGAACGTGTCGGGCGACAGGCCCAGCGAGCGCCAGCCCAGCCAGTTCGGCTGATAGCCGACCCAGGGCACGATCGAGCCCTTCTGCACGTCCTTGGCGACCTTGAACGAGGTCGAAATCGTCCAGTAGATCGGAAACAGGCAGACGATCGTCCAGAGGCTGAGCGCGCCATAGATGAAAACCCGGCCGAAATAGAATTTCACATCCGGCTTTTCTTCTTCGAAGGCGGTTGCTGTCGGCAGCGTGGTGGCGGTAACGGTCACTGTCGAAATCCTCAAGGTGTTAGGGTGCAGACCGCGAAGGCCGGCCTGGTCGATTCTAGGCTATTCATCGGCGGTGTTCCATCGGCTGGCGATCTTCAACAGGCCGGTCACGAAGAGGATGATCAGCACGRGATAGACGAACGCCAGCATGGTGCCGTAGCCGACATTGGAGCGCTCGCGGTATTCGCGGTAGATGAAACTGGTGACCGTATCGGTGGCGCCGCCGGGACCTCCGGACGTGACGTTGATGACGATGTCGGCGAGCTTGAGCTTGAAGATCACGCGCAGGATGACGGCAGTGATCGACACCGGCAGCATCAGCGGAAAGGTGATCTTCCAGAAGGCCTGCCAGCCGGTGGCGCCATCGACGCGGGCCGCCTCCTGCACTTCCTTCGGCATGGCCTGCAGGCCGGCAAGCAGCATGATCAGCATGAAGGGAATATAGGTCCAGGCGTCCATCACCATGATGGAAAAGCGGGCGATATCCGGCGAGGTGAAGAAGGCCGGCTGGCTCCAGCCGAGATGGCGCGCCAAGGTCGCCAGTGGGCCGAAGCGATATTCGCCCAGCGACTTGCCGATCATCCAGGAAACGGCGACTGGCGAGAGCATGAACGGCAGCAGGAAGGCGACGCGGAAGAATTTTCGTGCCTTGATTTCGGCATTGAGCAGCAGCGCCAGGCCAAAGGCGATCGCATATTCGACGATGATCCCCAGCACGTAGTAGATCATGTTGACGAGTGCGTTCCAGAAATACGGATCGTTCCACATCTCGACGAGATTGTCGGTGCCATTGAAATGCTGGCCCTGGAAGGAGGCGAGGTTCCAGTCGGTAAAAGCGATGTAAAGGCCGAAAAGGGTCGGAAAGATCACCATGAACACGGTGAACAGGAAAGCGGGCAGGACGAACAGCAGCTTCTTGCCGCCTTCACCGCGGATCAGCACCAGCGACGCACCGAGCGCTATGCTCCAGATGACAATCGCGTAAAGCGCCGGCTGCCAGTCGTCGAACCCGAATGAAATCCGGCCTGCCTTGTAGAGGCCTTCGACCAGGAACGTAAGGGCGACAAGGGCCGTGGCGGCCCAGAAGATCGCTCGGCCGAGCATTTTGCGCGAGGCCGGAATCTCGTCGTCGGTGTTGACCGTATAGAGCCGGTCGATCATCAAATCAGTCTTGCTGGCCATGCCCCGTCAATTCCGTCCAGGTTCGAAGTCGTGAATTCCTTGTAACGCCAATTGGACGTCCATGACAAGAAAAGGGCTGGCGGCGTATCGCGCCGCCAGCCCGGATGTCGCTGTGATCGCGTTACAGGCCGAGAGAGGCCTTGTAGAGTGCGATCTGCTTGTCGCGGCCGATCTGGTCGGTCAGCTTATCCCAGGCCTTGGCGATATTGTCGGCACCCTCCTGGGCGGTCGCCTTGCCAGCAAAAATCTTGGCCAGTTCGTCTTCGGCCACCGAATAATACTGGAAGATGCCGGGGATACGCGGCTCGATCGCAGCATTCGGGTGGTTGTAGGAGTCCTTCTCCGAACCGAGATAGCTGGTGATGAAGCCTTCGTCGTAGCCGGCCGCCACCCATTCCGGAATGTTGAAGTTCGAGTTGCGGTAGGGCTGCATGCCTGACGGATAGGCCGCTGTCCACAGCGAAATGTCCTTGCCGCCGAGATGGGCCGCCGCAGACCAGGCTGCCTTCTGCTTCTTCGGATCGGAATCGACGCGGGCCATGACATAGACGCCCCAGCCGAGATAGGCCATGTTCGGCGCATAGTTCGGGCCGGACGGCAGCTTTTCCCACTTGCCGGTCTTGGAGTTGTAGACGTCGTCGGAACCCGGCAGGATCGAGAAGCCGACGGTGTCGCCGATGACCGACGAGTCCGAGGTCTTGGCGTTCGAGCCGACGTCGCCCCACCAGGCGAGCATCGAGCCGGTGCCGGCCAGGAACTGCTGGAAGGCAGTCGTGCCGGGGTCGGCGTTGAGCTGGTCGGCCGGCTCGGAGGGCAGCGCGTCGATCACGTCCTGGATGGCGCGGACCCAGGCCGGGTTGTTGACGCGCGGCTTCATCGTGTCCGGATCGAACAGCCAGGCCTTGTCGTCGGGATGCTTGGCATAGGCCGTCGCGCGGCTGCCGAGGAAGTAGAAGCCGAAACCGCCCCAGCCCTTCGGCGCGTCGAGATAGCCATAGAGGTCCTGGCCGTCGAGCTGCTTGCCCTTGAGGAACTTGGTGGCTTCCTGAACCTGCTGCCAGGTCTTCGGCACGCCCCACTCGCCCTTGTGGCCTTCATCCTTCCAGGCCTTGGCAAGGTCCTTGGAGGCGAACACGTCGGCGCGGTAGTTGAAGTTATGCGTGTCGCCGTCGACGGAGACGCGGTAGGTCTTGCCGTCCCAGGTGCCGACCGGCGCTTTGAGGTAGCCGACATAGTCGTCCATGTCGATCTGGGTCTTGACCCAGTCGGGCATGACCGAGGCGAGGCCCTTGCCGCAGACGTCGCCTTCGAAGGGTGCGCCCATTTCGATGATGTCGAAATCGACCGTGCCCGTGGCGATCGACTGCTGCAGGCGGGCATTGTAGTCAGCCTGCGCCAGGTCGATCCAGTTGATCTTGGCGCCGGTATAATCTTCCCAGGCCTTCAGGAGGCCGCGGAACAGCACGTTGTGCAGGTTCTGGTTGTTGAGGCCCATGAACGAGAGCTCGACGCCCTTGAATTCGCCTTCCTTGACGGCGGCTTTGGTGGGGCCGAGGCACATCGCGCCGACTTTCTGCCAGTCGGCGTCCGTCGGCGATCCCTTGCCGATGCCCGGGATCTTCAGAATCTGCGCGCGCAGGTCGTCGGCAGCCTGGGCTTCGCCGCCCATCAGCGCCGGACCGGCCAAGGCAGCGGCAGACACGCTCGCGGCACCCTTCATCAGGTTGCGGCGGCTCATGGACTGCCTGGCCAACAGTTCGTAAAGTTCAACTTTCACGCCATATCCTCCCGTAATGGTTGTTAGAAGAGAGACCGTGCTCCCAGTTTCTCTGCTTCTGTAGAACAGTCTTGCACGGCATTCGCGCCCGACGCAAATTGTATTTTACCGCCATCGATAAGGACAAGGCGGAGGGCTGTTTCGGACGCCGGAAAAAGAACAATTCCACTTTGACAACAGGAAGGTAAATCCTTTCGGCGACAGCCGTCAATGCCGTTTTTCAACGGAGTTATATTGCAGAGCAGCATGCTCATGATGCGTCGCGACAGCGGCGCGGGATCAAAATCAGTGGACAACCCCGGACACCTCCGCTAGAGGGTCTTTCGTTGTCCGGCTTTGCACTTATGGCACCGAACAGGCGGCGTCGGCCCGGATTTTTTGGGCGTGCAACCTGTTATAGAAATGCCGAAGGGGCCGGCTTAAATGTTTGAGTGCATGATTCCGGGAGGTGAAATGTCTCAGGTTCTGGTTCAGGATGTGCGCAAGGCCTATGGTCCGGTGCAGGTCATCCATGGCGTCGACATCAATATTGCCGATGGCGAATTCGTCGTGCTGGTCGGCCCTTCCGGTTGCGGAAAATCGACGCTTTTGCGCATGATCGCCGGCCTCGAGAGCATTACCGGCGGGAAAATCTCCATCGGCGACCGCGTCGTCAACAATGTGCCGCCATCCGATCGCGACATCGCCATGGTGTTCCAGTCCTATGCGCTCTATCCGCATATGAAGGTGCGGGAGAACATGGCATTTTCGCTGAGGCTCAAGAAGACCGATGCGAAGGTCATCGAGGAACGGGTGAAGTCTGCCGCCAACATTCTCGGCCTGACGCCCTATCTCGATCGCTATCCGCGCCAGCTGTCCGGCGGCCAGCGACAGCGCGTCGCCATGGGCCGGGCCATCGTGCGCAATCCGCAGGTCTTCCTGTTCGACGAGCCGCTGTCCAACCTCGACGCCAAGCTGCGCGTGCAGATGCGCACCGAGATCAAGGAACTGCACCAGCGGCTCAAGACCACGACCGTCTATGTCACGCATGACCAGGTCGAGGCGATGACCATGGCCGACCGCATCGTCGTGCTGCAGGACGGCCATGTCGAGCAGATCGGCGCGCCGCTGGACCTCTACGACAATCCAGCCAATCTTTTCGTCGCCACCTTCATCGGCTCGCCGTCGATGAACCTGATCAAGGGCAAAGTGAAGATCGTGGGCGGCGAAGCTTTCGTCGACGCGTCCGGCACGATGCTGCCGGTGGGCGCCGATCATACGCTCACCGATGGTCAGGAGGTCACCTACGGCATTCGTCCGGAGCACCTGGAGCTCGCCGATGACGGTTTCGAGGGCAGGGTCGGCGTGGTCGAGCCGACCGGTTCGGAAACCATGGTCTTCGTCCATGCCGGAGGCCGGGACATCCTGGCGCTGTTCCGCGAACGGCACCTGTTCACCACCGGCCAGACCATAAAACTTCGGCCGCGCAAGGATGCGGCGCATATCTTCGACGCGGCGAGCGGCAAGCGCATTTAAACCGCTGGATTTGCATTCGGGGTCCGGTTCGCCTTAGCTCTCAGGACCCATTCAGGGAGGAAATCATGCTCAAAGGTATCTCGCCGCTCCTCAATGCGGACGTTCTCTATGCGCTCAAGGCCATGGGTCATGGCGACTATCTCATTCTGTCGGACACCAATTTCCCGGCCGATTCGATTGCTCGCCAGACGGTGCTGGGCGAATTGCTGCGCATGGACAACACGACGTCGGCCCAGGCGGCCGAGGCGATCCTGTCGCTGATGCCGCTCGATACCTTCATCGACAATGCCGCCGAGCGGATGGAGATTGTCGGTTCGCCGAACGAAATCCCACCGGTGCAGCAGGAAGTACAGGCGGTGATCGACAAGGCCGAGGGCAAAAGCTGGCCGCTGAAATCGATCGAGCGTTTTGCCTTCTATGAAAAGGCGCAGAACGCCTATTGCGTCATCCAGACGGGCGAGCGCCGCTTTTACGGCTGCTTCGTGCTGACCAAGGGCGTGATCCCGCCGGATGCGAAGTAAGGCGACGGCCATGAGGCATGACATCGTCATTCTCGGCGTGTTCGTGGCCGATACGGCCTATCGCGCCAGCCGCCAGCCCAAAATGGGCGAGACCTTGCTCGGCAACCATTTCGCCCTCGGGCCGGGCGGCAAGGGCTCCAACCAGGCGGTGGCCGCGGCGCGTGCCGGCGGCGATACCGCCTTCCTGTCGAAACTCGGTGTCGACGCTTTCGCCGACATGGCGCTGAAGACCTGGCAAGAGGCCGGCGTACATGCCGCCGTCACCCAGGATGCATCGAGCTATACCGGTGCCGCCTATATCTTCGTCGAGGAAGGTTCCGGCAACAATGCGATCATCGTGGCGCCGGGTGCCGCGGCGACGATCTCGGCCGCCGACATGGATGCCAATGCCGACCTGATCGGCGCGGCAAAGATTTTCGTCACCCAGTTGGAACAGCCGCTCGCCGCGGCCAAGCGGGCGCTGGAGATTGCCCGGGCAGGCGGCGCGGTGACGGTGCTCAATCCGGCGCCGGCGCAAGCGCTGGATGCTTCGGTGTTTCAGCTTTGCGATTATGTCACGCCGAACGAGACCGAGACGGAAATCCTCGCCGGCCTGCCGGTGACGAGCGTCGAGGAAGCCAAGGTTGCGGCCGACAAGCTCCTCGACATGGGCGTCAAGACGGCGATCATCACGCTCGGCGCCCAAGGTGCGCTCTATCACAGCCGCGAGCAATCGGTGCTGGTGCCGGCCTTCAAGGCGGGGCCGGTGGTCGAGACGACCGGGGCAGGGGATGCGTTCAATGGTGGGTTTGCTGCGGCTTTGTCCAAGGGTGTGGCGCCGCTCGATGCGGTTCGGTTCGGTTCGGCAGTCGCGGGCATTTCGGTGACCCGGCCGGGCACGGCGCCGAGCATGCCGACTTTGGCCGAGGTCAAGGCGCTGCTGGCGAAGGCGTAGGCTTTCATGCGCGGCCACCCCGTAGAACAACAGATTTTCGCCAAGCAAACAAACCCCGCCATGTCGCCACGGCGGGGTTTGCTATTTCCCAATACCACAAAGCACCGGTGCATCACGCCGGTGACGGTCAGGCAGCCGCGATGGAACATCCCTCGGAGTGAGGGTTGCGGCAGACGATCCCGGCCGAGGCTGCGTCGCCGCTAGGCGCGCAGTCTCTGATCCCGCTCTTCGAGCGCCGAGGCTTTGTCGAATTCGGACTGCAGTTCTTCGACCAGCGCTTCGGCAGCATCCTGCTGCATCCGCAACTCCTTGATCGACACCTGCAGATTGTCGGCCCGCTGGCGAGCAGCTTTGGCAAAGGTCGAATAGGCGAAGTGGTTGGGATCGGTGATCCCGGACTTTTTCTCCTCATAGGCGATCTGGTTCTCCAGATCCTTCGACATTCGCTCAAACTCGGCCATCATCATCTGAAGCTGCTTCAGCTGTCGGCGTTTCTCCTTCAGCTGGAACTCCTTCAGACGCACTAGGCTCTCACGTGATTTCATACGCAGTACTCCGTGGATTTGCGAGATCCCGGTTGACAGGAACACACCCGTTCGTGCCGTTTTCATAACGGTGCGAAAAAAAGTTACCGGCGTTAACGAAATTCTAACTGCGGTAACCTTTCATTTACGGGCATCGTTAATAATACGGACGATGGTTTAAAGCTCGGTAAATGCGCCGCCATGACGTCGGAAAATTGGCCGAAGAGCGAGTCCAAAGAGTCGGTTAGATTGAGTTCTTAATGTGATTTGTTAAGAATCTCATACCAAAATTTGTGACTAAAATCAGGAGTCTAGGAAAAATATTTAACAAATCCGAACCACTTGCCAGAGTCACATAGGATTTGTTAACCATTTTGTGGCAATCTCCAAATCAGGCAATGGCTGATCCTGCCCGGATAGGGAGCTTGCACCTTTCTAAGGCGGCGGAAAAGGGGACGATGAATGCGGGTTCTACTCATTGAAGACGATAGCGCGACTGCGCAAAGTATCGAGCTGATGCTCAAGTCCGAAAGTTTCAACGTTTATACCACCGATCTCGGTGAAGAAGGCGTCGATCTCGGCAAACTTTACGATTATGACATTATCCTCCTGGACCTCAACCTGCCCGACATGTCGGGCTATGAAGTCCTGAGAACGCTGCGTCTCTCCAAGGTCAAGACGCCGATCCTGATCCTCTCCGGCATGGCTGGCATCGAGGACAAGGTGCGCGGCCTGGGTTTTGGCGCCGATGACTACATGACCAAGCCGTTCCACAAGGACGAACTCGTCGCCCGTATCCATGCGATCGTGCGCCGCTCCAAGGGCCATGCCCAGTCAGTCATCGTCACCGGCGACCTGATTGTCAACCTGGATGCCAAGACAGTGGAAATCGGTGGCCAGCGCGTCCACCTGACCGGCAAGGAATACCAGATGCTGGAGCTGCTGTCGCTGCGCAAGGGCACGACGCTGACCAAGGAAATGTTCCTCAACCACCTTTATGGCGGCATGGACGAACCGGAACTGAAGATCATCGACGTCTTCATCTGCAAGCTGCGCAAGAAGCTCGCGGCAGCTGCCGGCGGCGCCAATTACATCGAAACGGTCTGGGGCCGCGGCTATGTGCTGCGCGAGCCCGAGGGTGCTGAATTCATGGAAACCGCCTGAGCCATTTCGCATCATTGCCCTATGATCGAGCCCGTCCCTGTTTGGGGCGGGTTTTTTCGTCGGTGAAGCGTCCACATTTACAGCCGGCTTGCATGCAATGGTATGTGTGCGTGGACGCCGCGAGATTTTCGTCCGAGGCCCCCCTCGACCCTCGACAAAAGCTCAGGAGGGCAGGGGATCCCAACTGCCAACGTCAATCAGGGGCAGTGTATACGTTCCACCATGGGAAGTGAGCGTGGACAGATCACGCCGCCGCAGCAGCGCCCAGCCCACTGAACGCGGCGCTCAGCGCCTTCCGCTCAAACGGCTTCAACAGAAAATCATCGGCACCGGCGCGCTTGCCGGCCATCAGGCAGCGCAGGTCGGCCTGGGTGACGCAATAGTAGATCCTCACCTTGCCGCCATTCGGCACGGCGCGGATATTCTGGATGAAGTCGAGTGCGCCGGCCATGGCGGAATCGACGATCATCACGTCGGGCAGGCCGGCCTGGCTTTTGGCGAGCGCGTCGAGCGTGCTCGATGTTTCGATGACGGAAAAGCCGATTTCGGCAAGAATATGCGTCGCGACTTTACGGACGGCTTCGGATTCATCGACGATAAGAATACGCAACATGTTCACAGGTCCGACAATGGCGCGAAAGCTGGCGAATTCCCGAATGCTAAGGAAAAAAGCATAACGGAATCTTACGCCCGCAGCCTGCACCTGGCTTTTGGGCGGGAACGATCCACTACAAATCGTTCCATCCATCAATGCACGCGCCGATGATGGCTTTTATTCGGCCTCGGCCTTCGCCATTTCGGCGGTGTAGACCAGCGCATCTTCCGTCTGGGTCGCGGAAAGCACCATGCCGGCCTCTTCGGCGAGCATGACGGTATAGTAAGGCTGGATGGTGTGGGCGTCGACCGCCTCTTCCACTTTGCCCGAATTGATTTCCATGAATTTCGGTGGCAGGCGCATCATCCGGCCCTTGGCCTGAATGGTGAATTTCGCGTCGAATTCGGGGTTTTCCAGCGTCACTTCCAGCGAGCCGCCGCGCGGAATAGAACCATAGGCGACGAGCAGAAGGTTGAGCAGGAGTTTCACCCGGTTCTTGGCGATGATGGCGCGTGGGCCGTTCCAGATGATCTCGGTCTTCTTTTCGGCGGCAGCGAAATCGCGCGCGGCCCTTTCGGCCTCGCCGGTATCGATCGAAGCGCCGACCGAGCCCGAGGCGCCGAAGGCAAGCCGGGCGAGCTTGAGCCGCACCGAGGCGTTGAGAGCGGAGGTGCGGATCAGGTCGAGCGCGTCGGCATCCGAGCCGCCTTCATCGAGAAGTTCCAGGCCGTTGTTGATCGCGCCGACCGGCGAAATCACGTCATGGCAGACCCGGCTGCACAGCAGTGCGGCGAGATCAGCGCCGCCGAGCGTCAGATTGGGGTTCTTGGCCATGAATTCTTTCTCCTGGAGCCGCCGGCCGGTTATCCGGTCGGCATGCGTGTCGTTGGTCAGGTAGAGCGGCCCGTCACCCGACAGTCCCGCCCGAATCACTCTGAATGCGGGCAATCGCCACGCTTCCTGCCTGCCATAAAGACACCATATTTGGTAAACCGATTATTAAGATGATCAGGTCAAAATAAAGTTAATCGGGATTCATTCGTGCTTTTTCGGCGCGGGACCCGAAGCTTAAGGCTCGTGAGCGGCGGGGTGGATGAAACGATGAAGGTTCTGACGAGGTTTTTCCCGGGTTTTGCCCATCTTGCAGCACTGTTGATGGGGCTTTTGCTGCTCATTGCCGCCGAGCCCGTACACGCCGCCGGCGCCCAATATACGATGCAGGAAATCGTCGATGCCGGTCATGGCTTCTTCGGCTCGACCACGGGCGGATTCGCCAAGGTGGTGGAAAAGGCCTTTGCGCGCTACGGCCTGCCGAACGGCTATATTCTCGGCCAGGAGGGCGGCGGTGCTTTCATCGCCGGCGCTACTTTTGGCGAGGGCGACCTCTACACCAAGAATGCCGGGCAGCACGATGTCTACTGGCAAGGCCCGTCGCTTGGGCTCGATTACGGCGGCGACGGCAGCCGGGTCATGATGCTGGTCTATAATCTGCCCGATGTGCGCGCGCTCTATTCACGCTTCGGCGGCGTCAGCGGCCAGGCCTATGTCGTGGCCGGCTTCGGCATGACCGTGCTCAAGGGCGATCACCGCGTGCTGCTGGTGCCGATCCATACCGGTGTCGGCGCGCGGCTGGGCATCAATATCGGCTATCTCAAGCTGACCCGGCGTCCGACCTGGAACCCTTTTTGAAGAAACACGCCTGAAATTAACGCAATTGCCAAAATGTGAAGCGCCTGTTCCCCCGGTAACTTGCCGCTGCCCCATTCGCATGCTTTAACGGATGTGAAGATCAGCGGCCGGATGTCCCAGTGCGGAACAGGCCGCGCTCTCATGCATTTCCGCAATTGCAGAGATTTTAGCGGGCGCGCCGTGATAGAATATGGATTGTTGTTCGGCCTGGGTTTTGTGACGGCGCTGCTGGCGGTGTTCCTGCTGGCGCCGGCTGTCTATGGCCGCATCGTCAAGTTCACCGAGGACCGGCTGCTCGCCACCGTGCCCGTCAGCGCCGCGGAGTTGCGTGCCCAGAAGGACATGGTGCGCGCCGAAATGGCGGCGTCGCAGGCCCGAACCGGCCATGATCTCAAGCTCGAACGCCACAAGGCCGCACAACTGTCGGTCGCCAATGACCGGCTGTCCGCCGAGGCCGGCCGGCTGACCGGCGCGAATTCCGATCTCAAGCACCAGATGGACGAGATGGGAGTCCAGGCCGCGGAACTCCGGGCAAGTCTCCGCAATGAGGAGCTGCAAATCGGCCAGCTCAAGGAAACGCTTGCCGCCCAGGAAAAGTCCGAGCGCAGCAAGGACGCAACGATCGATGAGTTGCACCATCGCGTCA
The DNA here is from genome assembly GCF_056403555.1 of Rhizobium sp. P2_G2. Classification (NCBI taxonomy): domain Bacteria; kingdom Pseudomonadati; phylum Pseudomonadota; class Alphaproteobacteria; order Hyphomicrobiales; family Rhizobiaceae; genus Rhizobium; species Rhizobium sp. P2_G2. The sequence goes on along the minus strand of NZ_JBFUFF010000012.1, from coordinate 117,706 downwards.
ACCGGCTGGGCATGGACATCGACAATCTCAAGATCGACATCGCCACGCGCGACACCGAGGCTGAGGGCCTGAAGGCACGGATCACGGCGCTGCGCGACGAGCGTGAGACGCTTCGCAACGACTTGAAATCGATGACACAACGCGCAAAGGACGCAGAGCTGAGGCTGGCACGCGAGGAAAACCGCGCCAGCCGGCTGGAGGAAAAGCTCAATGCAGAAGTATCGAACAGCGTCGACAAGGACACTGTAATCGAGCGCCGCATTGCCGAAATCAGCCGGCTGAAGGAGCGGTTGAAGAACGTCACCGCAGACACGGGTGAAACGTCGCGCACCGTCAAGATGCCTGTCGTCACCAAGCCGGCGGTGGTCAACCGCGTCCGCACCGCCGCCGCCAATGCCGACGAGCGGCGTGGGCTCGCCCTGCCGCAGCCGCGCAAGGAGGCGCCTCCCGCGGCGGAGGTGACCATGTTGCCGTCGCGGATCATCAGCGACGAGCAGGCCGCTGCACTGACCGACGAAGTGCGGGCTCAGGCGCAAGCCACCGCCGACGCGCTGGTTGGCTTGCAGGACACCAGCCGCGACGAAGCGTTGCGCAACGAGATCGCCGACATCGCCGCCAAGATGATCGCCATTACCAGCCAGAGGGAGGGCGCCTCTTCACCGGTTCGACCGATGATCGCGGTAAAACCCGGCGCCGGGCGCGAAGGCCGCTTGTCGCTGGCCGAGCGGGCGTCGAAATTGCTACATCAGGAATAGCGCGTTCTTCTTTGAGGGGTTTGTTAAACCTGCCTTACCCTCACATCCTCCCCATCGCCGAGGCGATGGCGAAGAGGGCGATGCCGGTGGCCGTGGCGGCATTGAGGCTGTCGAGTCCCGGCGCCTGCGCAATGCGCGCCGTCTCGATCGATGCCAGGATCTTGGGTGGCAGGCCTTCACCCTCGGTGCCGGTGAGCAGGGCGATGCGCGGCGAAGGAACAATCGCGCGGAGGTCCGTGCGGCCGGAGGGCGAGAGGCCCCAGAGAGCAAAACCTGCTTCATGCAGCGCCGCGATGATCTCGGCAGAGGTTCCGCCCCGGATATAGGGCACTTTCAGCACAGCGCCGACCGAGACGCGCAAGGCCTTGCGGTAGAGCGGGTCGCAGCAGGTCTCGTCGAGCAGCACCGCATCGGCGCCGAAGGCGGCGGCGTTGCGGAAGATCGAGCCGACATTGTCATGATTGGCGATGCCGATGGCGACGACCACCAGTGCGTTGGCGGGCACGGATTGGATCAGTGTTAAGGCGTCGGAGGTTTCGGTGCGGCGGCCAAGCGCCAGTACGCCGCGATGGATGTCGAAGCCGGCAATGGCATTCATCACTGCCTTGTCGACGACATAGATCGGGATATCGTCAGGGAATTGCCGCAGGATGTTGTCTAGGCCCGTGAGCCGGTTTTCGAGGACAAGTATGGCCTCGGCGGTAAAATCGCCGCGCCGGTGGGCGGCAGCGAGCATTGTCAGCACGACAGTGCCTTCGGCGACGAAGCGATTGTGTGCACGGCGCAGGTCGCGCTCGCGGATGCCAGTGAAGGGTTCGATGCGCGGGTCGGCGGGGTCGGTGATACGGGTGAAGGTGGTCATTGGCGCAGCTACGGCGCCACGACCGTAATCTCCGTCACCGTCTTGCCCGTGCCGATATCATGCACGACGATCAGGTGCTTATTGTCTGCGGTGCCCATGAACCATATGCGGTTGCCGTCGATGGTCGTGGTCTCCAGCGCAAAGCCCTTTGGCAGCGTCACCGTCTGCGCCGGCGCAATCGGCCCGGCCAGTTCCGTCCTCGCCGCCGAATTCTTGTTGGCCTTGTAGACAATCGAGCCAAGCACCGCCATAAGACCGACGATGATCACCGAACTCGAAATGACGAGCAGGCGCACCATCTTGCGGCGGATTTTCTCCAGCGCGGGATCGAGCGGCTTTTCTTCCTCGTCGGCGAAATTCGGATTGGTCATGGATAGTCCTGGATCGATGGGTTGATGTCGGCTTCCTTTAACGGAGACGAGGAGAATGCGAAAGTCCTGCTTGCCGATGAAAAAGCGGCCGGGCGGCTCGACGCATGGCTTGCGGCAAAACTCGACGGCGAACTCTCGCGCAGCCGCATCAAGGTCCTGATCGAAGCCGGCGATGTCCGCGTCAACGACAAGACCACGGACGCCAAACATAAGATCCAGCCTGGCGACCGCATCGAGATCGTGCTGCCCGAACCCGAGGATGCCGAGCCGCACGGCGAGGACATTCCGCTCGACATCCTGCATGAGGATGAGGACCTGGTCGTCATCATGAAGCCGGCCGGTCTCGTCGTCCATCCCGGTGCGGGCAATTGGACCGGCACGCTGGTCAATGCGCTGATCCACCATTGCGGCGACAGCCTTTCCGGCATCGGCGGCGTCCGGCGGCCGGGCATCGTGCATCGGCTCGACAAGGACACTAGCGGCGTCATGGTGGCGGCGAAAAGCGATCTGGCGCATCGCAGCCTCACCGCGCAGTTCGCCGACCATGGCCGGACGACGGCGCTGCGCCGCGCCTACCACGCTGTCGTCTGGGGCCTGCCAAGGCCATTGAAGGGCACGATCGACGCTGCGCTGGGCCGCGCCGGCGACCGTATGCACCGGGCGGTGAAGAAAGAGACCAGCCCGGACGCCAAGCACGCCATCACGCATTATGAAGTGGTGGAGCGCTATCATCAGGCGCCTGACGGCACGGCGCTTGCCGCAAGCGTCCACTGCCATCTCGAAACCGGCCGCACCCACCAGATTCGTGTCCACATGGCTCATATCGGCCATCCGCTGATCGGCGACGCCGACTATGGCGCCGCTTTCAAGAGCAAGGTCAACCGGCTCGCCGAACCCGCCCGCGGCACGGTGGCCCGCTTCGGCCGCCAGGCGTTGCATGCCTGGCTGTTGCAGTTCGAGCATCCGAAGACCGGCGAGATCATGCGCTTCGAAGCGGAATTGCCGGAGGATATGCGGCAGCTGATTGCCGCGCTTGCGGCGGGGTAGGGGCTGACGCCTTTCCAATTTCATCCACATCAGTAATGTGCCGGCAAGGCTGTCTGCGGCATGCAAGGCCGCAAGCGATCGAAGGGGGCGGAATGTTCAGCACTATTGAAAGACGGCGTTTTCTCTATGGGATCGGTTTGGCGGTGCTGCCAGTCGCAACCGGCCGGACATGGGCAAATGACGGCAAGGATGGCGGGTTTCGTGCCGAGGTCATGGCCTTGGTGCGCAAACGCTATCCGGGCAAGACGGTCGAGGAGGGCGCCGATCCCATGTCGATCAAGATCGAGAGTATCGATATCTCACTCGACAATATTCGAAAGAACGCGCTGGGCCTGACAGGACGTGCGCGGCAGGACACTATCCTGGAAGCCATTGACGCCTTGGTCAAAACTGATGTCGCCGAGCGGCCATCCACCAGCTTCGCCTCGGTGAAAACCAGGCTGCGTATCCAGATTGCGCCAGCCGATTTCGCCGCTATCTACGGTATACGCGTTTTTAATCACGCTCTTTCGAAGAAGACTATAGAGGCGGTCGTTGTCGATCAGAACGGAAAATACCGTTATGTCACCGAGGACGACGTCAAAACGTGGGGTGTTCCGCCCGCTACCATTCTTCAGCGAGGCATCGACAATCTGGACGTGGCATCGATAAAAGTTCACGTCGACGTGTTTGCAGGTGCTGGCGCTGATGACCGATGCGTTATCATCAACGTGCAGGACGGTTATTGTGCTGCGCGTCTGCTTTGTCCGAAGTTTATGTTCAGCCTTCACCAAAAACTTGCCGAGAAGATCTACGTCACGGTTCCGGTGCGCGACTTTCTGCTGGCCTGGACTGACGGTTTTTCCAAGGCGCCCCTCCTCATGCAGCAAGCCGGTCAGCTCTACGAGCAGATGGACCATCCGCTGACGCGCGAGATTTTCGTCTCCGAACATGGGCAGATCCGCCTTGCCAGTGCCGATGAAATTCAGGCGATGCATCACGGCTGAGAGACGATCTCGCTGCGGCGATGTCCAGTCGCCATCCAGATAATGCGCTTTGAGGCGGAACTTCCCGATGATAGACTGGTTTTAACCCAATCATCGTGACTTTGATTCTGTGACATCATAAGCACTGCTTATTTTTCACGGAAATATGAAATGTCGGCCTTGAAAGTGCCGCACGTCGATCTTAAATCTTGACACGTGCGACGGGCAGGGAGTCCGTCGCCAATGACGGCCTGCCGGTACGGAGGCCGGAAAGAGAGGGGTGCTTCATGGCCCGTAGTTCATTACCGATGCTGACCGCAGGTGAAGGCGGTCTGAATAGATATCTCGACGAAATCCGCCGCTTCCCGATGCTCGAGCCGCAGGAAGAGTATATGCTCGCCAAGCGTTATGCCGAGCATGAGGATCGCAACGCCGCCCATAAGCTTGTGACGAGCCATCTCCGGCTCGTGGCCAAGATCGCCATGGGCTATCGCGGCTACGGCCTGCCGATCGGCGAAGTGATCTCCGAAGGCAATGTCGGCCTGATGCAGGCGGTCAAGAAATTCGAGCCGGATCGCGGCTTTCGTCTCGCCACATACGCTATGTGGTGGATCAAGGCAGCAATTCAAGAGTATATCCTGCGCTCGTGGTCGCTCGTGAAAATGGGCACGACCGCGAACCAGAAGCGGCTGTTCTTCAATCTGCGCCGGCTGAAGGGCAAGATCCAGGCGATCGACGAGGGCGATCTGAAGCCCGAGCAGGTTGCTGAGATCGCCACCAAGCTCAATGTCAGCGAAGAGGAAGTCATCTCGATGAACCGCCGCCTCGGCGGCGACGCTTCGCTCAACGCGCCGATCAAGGCTGCGGAAGGCGATTCCGGCCAGTGGCAGGATTGGCTCGTCGACGAACATGACAACCAGGAAGAAACGCTGATCGAGCAGGACGAACTCGACACCCGCCGTTCGCTGCTCTCCAACGCGCTGAAAGTGCTCAACGACCGCGAACGACGCATCTTCGAAGCCCGCCGCCTGCGCGACGAGCCGGTGACGCTGGAAGAACTGTCGAGCGAATTCGACATCAGCCGTGAGCGTGTGCGCCAGATCGAGGTGCGTGCCTTCGAAAAGGTCCAGGACGCGGTCCGCCAGGCCGCGCTGGACCAGGCCAAGGCGTTGCGCGTGGTCGAAGCGGTGAATTGATCGCATTCCCTAGAAGAATGAAACGCCGTCCGGTCGAGAGACCGGACGGCGTTTTTGTTGGTGAGTGTGAGGTGCAACGCCTACGGAAGGGGAGGTAGCCAACCCCGCCGTTGCCGCGCCACCATCCATTGCGCCGCCGACATTATCAGCGCTGACCCGGCATAGCACCAGAGCCCCGGTTCGGTGAACGCATTTGCCAGCCCCGACGTCTTGGCGGCCGCTATGACGATCGCCACCAGCATCACGTCCATCATCGACCATTTCGACAGAAACGGCACCAGCCGCGCGAAGAGCCCTTGTGGGGCGCTGGACGGGGCAAGCGCCTCGGCCGCCACCGCCACCATTTTTACGACGGGAAAGACGAGCGAAAACATCATCACCAGTGTCGCGAGCGCATAGTCGCCATTGTCGTAGAGCTTGCCGATAATGCCGGTCAGTGACGGATTGTCTTCGAAGAAATAGAGTTTTTCGAGTGTCATCAGCGGCAGCAGGATGCCGAGGGTGAACAGGATTGGTGCTGCGACGAAGAGCAGTGGCAGCAAGAATGTCATCGGCGTCCCCATTCGGCGATTGCAATGCCGGCGATCACCATCGCCATGGCGATGAGGTGGAAGGTTTGCAGCGGCTCGCCGAGGAATAGCACGGAGAGCAGGATGCCGAAAATCGGGATCGCGTTGATGAACAGGCCAGCGCGATTGGAGCCGATCAGCTCGACGCCGCGGACATAAAGAACCTGCGAGACCAGCGACGGCACGGTGCCGGTATAGAGGATTGCCGCCCAGCCGATGGCGTCGGGTGTGATGAAATGGCCTGCTGTAATCTCGGTTACGAGGAGCGGCACGCAGGCGAGGGCGGCGCCGATGGCTGAAAAAGCCATCAATGTCTTCCAATGCACCATCGGTCTCCAGCGCAGCGCCACGCTATAGCCGGCATAGAGCAGTACGGCGATCAACATCAGTCCGTCGCCGAGATTGAGCGAGATGCCGGCGATCGAGGCCAGCGAGCCATTGGTGGCGGTTAGCCCGACACCGAGCAGGGTCAGCGTGAAGCCAAGGATTTGCGCCGGCTTGGCGCTCACGCGAAACAGCAAAAAATTGCCGATGAAGATGAAGCCGGGAATGCCGGCCTGCTCGATGACGCAGTTGATTGCCGAGGTATATTTCAGTGCCGTGTAGAGCAGCGCGTTGAAGCCGGCGAAGCCGGCCGCGCCGTAGCAGAGCATCAACAGCCAATGTTTGCGGATTTCCGGCCAGTCGCGGCGGATCTGGGTGAGCGAGATTGCCAGAATCAACGCCACCGCCATCGTCCAGCGGGCGGCGGAGAGCGTGAAAGGCGCGATATGGCCGACCGAGAATTTGCCGACCACGGCATTGCCGCCCCAGCCGAGCGTGGTGATCAGAAGGAAAATATAGGCTTTCAGGGAATTTGACATATATTCAGGAAGGCGGGGCTCATCGTGCCTCGGCAAATAGCCTTTATCCACCGGGATTGTCACGCAAAAACCCCGGCTGATGCGCAATGAGGGGTCGCTTTCGCGGAACGGAAACAGTATATCTGCGCGGGTTTGAGAGGGGCATGCGTCCCTCGGTGTTCAGTAACAGGAAGTATCTGATGGCGAATGTGGTCGTGGTCGGCACGCAATGGGGCGACGAGGGCAAGGGCAAGATCGTTGACTGGCTTTCCGAACGGGCCGATATCGTCGTACGTTTCCAGGGCGGCCACAATGCCGGCCATACGCTGGTGATCGACGGCGTCAGCTACAAGCTGTCGCTTCTGCCCTCCGGCGTCGTGCGCCCAGGCAAGCTTGCGGTGATCGGCAATGGGGTGGTGGTCGATCCACATGCACTGATCGCCGAGATCGAAAGGCTCGGCACACAAGGTGTCGTGATCACGCCGGAAAACCTGCGCATCGCCGACAATGCAACGCTGATTCTCTCGCTGCACCGCGAACTCGACGGCATCCGCGAGGATGCGGCCTCCAATTCCGGTACGCGGATCGGCACGACGCGCCGCGGCATCGGCCCGGCCTATGAAGACAAGGTCGGCCGCCGCGCCATCCGCGTCACCGATCTTGCCGATCCCGATTCGCTTGGCTTGAAGGTCGATCGGCTGCTCACCCACCACAATGCATTGCGCCGTGGCCTGGGCGAGAAGGAAGTCAGCCATGCGGCCATCATGCAGGAACTGACCAGCGTCGCCGAGCGCATCCTGCCGTTCTCCGAGACCGTCTGGGCGCTGCTCGACCGCGAGCGCCGCAAGGGTGCGCGTATTCTGTTCGAAGGCGCGCAGGGCACGCTGCTCGACGTCGACCACGGCACCTATCCGTTCGTGACTTCCTCCAATACGGTGGCCGGACAGGCCGCTGCTGGCTCCGGCATGGGTCCGTCAGCGCTCAATTACGTGCTCGGAATCACCAAGGCTTACACGACACGCGTCGGCGAAGGACCGTTCCCGACGGAGTTGAAAGATGAGGTTGGCCAGTTTTTAGGTGAGCGTGGTCATGAATTTGGCACAGTTACGGGTAGAAAGAGACGATGCGGCTGGTTTGACGCGGCGCTTGTGCGCCAGTCGATCGCCACAAACGGAGTCACCGGCATCGCTTTGACCAAGCTGGACGTGCTTGACGGGCTCGATGAGCTGAAGATTTGCACCGGCTATATGCTCGACGGCAAGGAAATCGATCATCTTCCGGCAGGCCAGGCGGCGCAAGCCCGGATTAAGCCCCTCTATATAACACTGGAGGGCTGGAAGGAATCGACCGTCGGCGCCCGAAAGTGGGCTGACCTGCCCGCGCAAGCCATCAAATATGTGCGCCAGGTTGAAGAACTGATCGCGGCGCCGGTTTCGCTGCTGTCGACGAGCCCGGAGCGCGACGACACGATATTGGTGACGGACCCGTTTGAAGATTAATCGACGCGCGCCGGAAGGGTGAAAGCCCGCCGGCGGGCAGCATTGAGAAAGACATATGGCGGATTTTATTGCAGTCATCCGACGCGCCGTTGACGGCCTTAGCGAAAACACGCCCGAAATGCGCGCTAAGGTCTATGAACGTGCCAAGGCTGCGGTCGTGCGGCAATTGGAGAACATGAAGCCGCGTCCGCCCGAGGCCATGTTCCAGCGCCAGATCGACAAGCTCGACGCGGCAATCGCCGAGGTCGAGGCCGACCATGCCGTGGCATTGCCGGCGGATGACATCGCCGCCGTTGTTGCCGAGGAATTTGCTACGGATGTGCAGGAGCCGGTGACGGTTCAGCCTGCCGAGATGCCGATCGCGTCGCAGTCTGTCGACGTGGCGCCCGTCGAACTGGCCGTTGCGGCCAAACCCGTCGACGTGCCGGTCGAAACGGCTCCCGTTGAGACTGCCGCGGTCGATGTTGTTGTTTCAGAACCGAAGCCGGTCGTTGAAACCACCCTAGACCGGCGTCATGGATCCGAGCCCGATTTTGTCGCGCCGACGCCGGTGCAGGTGGTCGAGGCTCAAGAGCCGCCGTCGCAGCCGGTTGTCGCATCCGCGCCTATCGCCGAGGAGAAGCTGGAACCTATACTGGCTGCGAGGCAGGAATTCCTGCCGGAATCGGCCGTTCCGCCGGTCGTGCATCGCGAGCTGATCCCGGAATCGGCGCTGCAGACCTTTGGTCAGATTCGTCGCATCGAGCCTGCCAAGTCGGCGGTGGTGATCGAATTGCCGAAGAAGCAAGTGGTCGAACCGGCGCCGGAACCGATCCACGTTCCCGAGGCGCTGGCTGCGGTTGAGCCGGAAGCCGACATTCCCGCCTATGCTACCAGCGACGCCGTTGTCGAGGAGCCCGTTGCCCGGCTGCAGCCGGAAGTGCGGCCCGCACAGCTCGACGTCAGCGTCGCGGCAGAAGCGATGACTGCGGAAGACCATATCGCCGAGCTTCTCGGCGGTGCCAAGGCTTTTGCTTCGCCGGGCGGTGCTGCGCGCCAGCCGTTTGTGCCGACCGCTGAGCCGCGCATGGCGCCGGCCGTCGAAGCACGGCGCGAACCGGCTTCTATCCCTGTCGCCCGACCCGTCGTGGTGGACAAGCCGGTACCGGTCGCGCTCGACGATGTCCGTCCGAATCGCACCGAAGACGCCGAGGCGCGCGTGATGCCCGTCGATGAGGCGCCGAAGCCGATGCCGCGGGTGTCCTATGACGAGAGCGATGTCGTCGAGGGTTTCAACGATTTCCTCAAGCAGGAGCTCAACCGCCAGGTCGTGCAGCCGCCGCCGAGCAAGGCGAAAAGCAAGGGCGATTTTTCCTGGGACGAGCCGTTCGACGACCTGCCCGATATTCCGAAGCCGGAAGCCTTTGAGAAGGCGCTCGAAGCCAAGCAGCAGGAGATCGAGGCAGCACCGGAAAAGCGCAAGGGCAAAGCGGGGCGCGCCGAGCCGGCGAGCGCGCGGGCCGAACTCGAGGACCTGCTCGGACTGGAGCCGACGCAGCGCAAGTCCAACGCCGATGCCGGTCTGCCGCCCAATTTCGGCCGCGGCGTTTCGCGGCTGGAAGGCAAGGCGTTCAAGACGCAGGCGCGGAAGAAGTCCAGGCAGCGCGGCCGCATGCTGGCGATCGCGCTCGGCGTGGTTGGCCTGATGGTCGTCGCCGGTGGCGCCTATGGCGTCTGGCTTTATCGCGACAAGGTGGAGAGCTTCGTCTCCGGGCTGATGCCAGCGAGCAAACCGGTCGATACCGCCGAGCGCAACCTGCCGGCGGACACCAAGACTGACGACACCAAGTCGGCAACGGTAGCCGACGCCAAGCAGCCGATAAAGAGCACTGAGCTCGCCTCTCTCAACACCGATGCAGGGCCGCAGAAATTTACCGAGCGGTTGATGCCGGACGGCACGGAAACCAAGACCGAGACGGCCAAGGTGCCAGTCGATCAGGCGCTGCCGGAAGGCAAGACCGTGGCGACGCAGACTGCCAAGGACAAGGAAGTGGCCGCGGCGACGCCGACGGATACCAAGACCGACACCAGCACCACGACGCAACCGGCGCAGACGAACAATCAGCTGCAGAACGACGCCCAGCCGCTCGGCGCGACGCAGAAGATGTTCCTCTATGAGGAACGCCTCGGCCAGACCTCTCCGGTTGCCGTGCCCGGCACCGTCGTCTGGCGCGAGAAGGCTGACACCGACGATGGCAAGCCGGATCCGGCGATCGAAGCCTCGTTGGACGTCCCCGGACGCAAGATCACGGCGCTGATCACCTTCAAGCGCAACACCGATCCGTCGCTACCGGCGAGCCACATCATTGAAATCGTCTTCGACCTGCCGAAGGATTTCGAGGAAGGCAATGTCGACAGCATCCAGCGCGTCGCCTTCAAGCAGACCGAACAGGACCGCGGCAATCCGCTGATCGCCGTGCCGGCCAAGATCACCGACGATTTCCACATGGTAGCGCTGAACGACGACGCCGATGCGCGCAAGGTCAACCTGGAACTGATGAAGACCCGCTCGTGGATCGACATCCCGATCACCTACCGCAACGGCCGGCGTGCGCTGATCACGCTCGAAAAGGGCGCGACGGGCACGGCGGTGTTCGACAAGGTGATGGGCGAGTGGGATGCGCTGGGCTCGCAGACGAGCACGAACCAGTGACATAGGTGCTTGGGGCTTACCCCCTCAGCCCTGCCGGGTAAGGGGGAGCTTAGGAGAATGAGCCTATTCTACCGCTCGTTCCTCTTCCCCAGATGCGCCTCCCAATCGAGCGCCGTCTTCACGATAAACTCCAGGTCATCATATTGCGGCACCCAGCCGAACTCGCGCTTGGCGAGCGCCGGGTTGGCGACGATCATCACGGCGTCGCCGGCGCGGCGGCCGGCATAGCGGATGTCGAAGGGCCTGCCGTGCACCTTGGTGACGGTCTCAAGCACGTCGAGCACCGAGAACCCCCGGCCATAGCCGCAATTGGCGATCAGCGAGCCGCCGCCCGCGCGCATGCGCTCCAGGGCCTTCAGATGGGCGTTGGCGAGATCGCTGACATGGATATAGTCGCGGATGCAGGTGCCGTCCGGCGTCGGATAGTCGGTGCCGAAAACGTCGATATGGTCGCGCTTGCCCAGCGCTGCTTCGCCCGCCACCTTGATCAGATGCGTGGCGCCGACGGTCGACTGGCCGGTACGGCCCCGGGGATCGGCGCCGGCGACGTTGAAATAGCGTAGCGCAGTATAGGTGAAGTCATGCGCATAGGCCGTGTCGCGCAGCATGGTCTCGGTCATCAGCTTGGATGAGCCGTAGGGCGACTCCGGGTTCAGCGGCTCGGTCTCGACCACCGGCTCCGCGCCCTGCGGCGTGCCGTAGACGGCGGCCGTCGAGGAAAAGACGAAATGCGGCACCTTGTATTTCACTGCCGCGGCGATCAACGCGCGCGATTTCACGGTGTTGTTTTCATAGTAGGCCAGCGGATTGGCGACCGATTCCGGCACGATGATCGAGCCGGCGAAGTGGATGATGGCGTCGATGGCATTCTCACTGAAAACGCGTTCATGCAACGCCTCGTCGGCAATGTCGCCCTCGTAAAGCCTGGCTTCCGGCGGAATGGCCCAGCGAAAGCCGGTCGACAGCCGGTCGATGACGGCGACTTGCTCGCCAGCATCGAGCAGCGCCCAGACCGTATGGCTGCCGATATAGCCGCATCCGCCCGTCACCAGTACCGTCATGTCGCCATGTCTCCCGAGATCGAATTTGCCGCATCTATAGGCAATTGCCGGGGATTAGACAATTGCGGCCTCCCGCGCCTGCCGGTGGGGCTGGGGCAATCAACAGAAAACCGTTTTCAAAATGTCCGCCAGCCTCTATCCTGTCGCCATGAACTCGCCATCGGCCCAATCGCTTACGCTCAACGAGCTTTTCCAGCTTATGCATTTCTATGTAGAGGCGGGGGTCGACACGCTCATTGAAGACGAGCCGCAGGATCGCTTCGCCGAATTCGCTGCCTTGTCTGCGCAGCGCGCAAACGCGCAGCGTATGCCAGCTGCTGCTGAAGCGCCCGCCGCTTCGAACCGCGCGGCACCTTCAAGGCCTGCACCGCAGCCTGCTGCGCGGCCCAATGTCGCAATCCCCGATGCCGAGGCAGTGGCCGAGGCGCGCAGGATCGCACTTTCGGCGGAAAGCGTTGGCGGACTTGCAGCTGCGGTCGCCAGTTTCACCGGCTGCAATCTGCGCAACAGCGCCCGCAACACCTCTTTCCTGCGCGGTGATCCGGCTGCCGACATTATCATTGCCGCCGGCATGCCAAGCGCCGATGACGACCGCGACGGCCAGCCATTTTCCGGCCAGGCGGGCGCGATGCTTGAACGTATGCTCGGCGGCATCGGGCTTTCAACGAATCAGGTGATGCTTCTTAACCTCATTCCCTGGCGACCACCGGGCAACCGCGCGCCGACCCCGCACGAAGTCGATATCTGCCGGCCGTTCGGACTGCGGCTGATCGAGCTCCTGCAGCCGAAAGCCGTGCTGGCGCTTGGCAATTTCCCGGCGCGCTTCTTCTCCGGCTCGATGGAGACCATCCACGCATTGCGCGGGCGATGGCTGGACGTCGATATCAACGGCCGCCAGACGCGTGTCATGGCGACATTTCATCCGCAGGATCTTATCGCTACGCCACCCTGCAAACGGCTCGCATGGCAGGACCTTCTGGCCTTTCGCCGCGAATTAACGAATTGATAATGTTCGTTAATTTGAAAAGAAATAGTCCGGTGTGGCGCATAAGACACGGGCTTTGACACAAAGCCGACACCTTGTCCCCGTACCACGTTTCAGGTCTGGAATTTTTTGCGATGCAACATATATATGTTGCGATGCAAAAGAGATTCGCTGTCGGGAGGGAAGGAAAGGAATATGCCATGCGCGACATTCGCCGCCCCATCCATTGCGGTTACGAGACGCTGAGACTGCGTCGCGACCCGATGCAGCGTGAAGTGCAGTTCAATCGGAAGCCCTTTCCCGCCAACGAACAGATCACGGCGCTCGGCTTTGCCGCGGCCCGTCGTCCGCAGGGATTTTGGGGTGCAGGGACTTCAAGATAAGCGACAGGATGTAAGGAATCGTAAGGGTTTGTCCTGCGTTCTTTTTGTCGCACCCACTTGAAAAGGCTCGGGTTGTCAGGCTTCTAACCGGGAATGTCGTCGAAGCAGCTTTTCATCGCTTAACGAATGTGCAAGAGAAATGTTGCAAATTCGGACGCAGGTGCAAAACGTACCGGGACGACGAATAAAGGCCTGACGATTTTCCGGGCGAGGAAATCGGGCAGGCGTTGTTGCCTGCCGGAAACGGGGTAGCAGCATAGATATGCGCTGCCGGAGGGAATTTGAGTGACATGCGTCAAGCGGTAATAAACACCACGACACTGGCCCGGATGACGAAATTTGCGGCCAGCACGGCGATTGCTTTGTCTTTCGCTTTGGTTACGGGGTGTACTTCGGCAGTGCCGAACAACGGCCCCATAGCATCGGTCGTCGAGGATTCGGCGGTCCCGAAGTCCTCCTACCAGATCCCCACGAGCAAGACGGCCTATGATGTCGTCGATGTTGATGAGCGGGTCGCAAATTCGGTGACGGCGCTCGGCCAGCCGTCGCTGGCCAGGACCTTTGGCTTGGGCGGCGCGCCCGGAACGCCGGTTGTCGGCGTTGGCGACGAATTGCAGGTGACGATCTTCGAAGCCGGCCCGGACGGCCTGTTCTCGACCACCCAGCATAAGTCGACCACCATTCCCGTCATCGTCCAGCCTGATGGCTATGGGCAGATTCCCTATACCGGCCAGGTGAAATTCGCCGGCAAGACGCTCGAAGGCGCGCGCGAGGAAATCGTCGCCGCGCTGAAAGCCAAGGCCGTCGAGCCCGATGTCATCGTGAATATGTCGAAGAACACGTCGCGCACGGCGTCGGTCCAGGGCGATGTGCGTCAGCCGCAGCTCGTGCAGCTTGGCCTTTCGCCGGCGCCGCTGACCAGCGTGATTGCCGAAGCCGGCGGCGCCGCCAAGGCGTCCTACGATACCTATGTGACGCTGACCCGCGGCCACAGGTCCAGCACCGTGCTGCTGCAGAGCGTGATCGACAATCCCAAGGAAGACATCTATATCATTCCACGTGACAAAATCTTCCTCACCTACGATCCGCAGACTTTCTCGGCGCTCGGCGCCAGTGAAAAGGCTGGCCGCATTCCGTTCGAGACCAGCTCGCTCAGCTTGGTCGAGGCGACCGCGCTTGCCGCCGGCGCCAATCCGGTCCTCGCAGATCCCAAGGGCTACTTCATCTTCCGTTACGAATATGAGGCGGTCTATCGGCAGGTGGTCGGCGAAAGCCGGTTCAACGAGCTGCTTCGCAAGGGCATGATGGCCAACAAGGATGGTCGCTATCCGATCGTCTACCGCATCGACATGGCCAATCCGCAGAGCTATATTATCGCCCAGTCGTTCCCGGTGCGGAGCAAGGACGTGCTCTATCTCGCGCATCACCTGGCGACCGATTTTATCAAGTTCACCAACGTGATCGCGACACCGGTCAGCATTGCGCGCAACGTCCAGTCGATCAGCAATCTGGCAAATCGCAACTGATGGTGGCGATGGTGGCGGCGGAGACAACAGGGGCCTGAGCCCGATGACGGACAGCCAAGGCCGGCCGCTCTATGCTGTGACCTCCCTCGGGCTCTGGAAGCAGCGCGCCGACCTTGCGATGATCCTCGAAGCCGATATAGCTCCCTGGCCGCTGGTCGGGCCGCGACGGATCGACGGCTTCGTCGGCTGGGGCCGGCGGCCGTCCGGCGCCAAGGCTGCGGCGCTCGGCGCCCGCCACGGCAAGCCGGTGATCACGCTCGAAGACGGGTTCCTCAAGAGCTACGCGCCAGGCCCGCTCGAACCGGCGCATTCCTACGTCGTGGACCGCAGCGGCATCTATTTCAATTCTGCCGAGGACAATGATCTCGATCGTCTGCTCCATGCTCCCGCCCCCGATGCGGCCGGGCTTGCGCGGGCGGGGGCGGCGATCGGCTTGATCCGTGAGAGCCGACTGTCGAAATACAACAATTCGCCGATGCGGGAACTCGACGAATCGGGGCTGCCGATGGGGAAACCCTTCGTGCTTCTGGTCGATCAGGTCGCGGGCGACGCTTCGATCATCGGTGCCCTTGCCAACGATGACCGGTTCGGCAGCATGCTGGAACACGCGCATGCGACCTATCCCGGGGCGACGATCGCGGTTCGGGTCCATCCGGCCGCCGGCGATCGCAGCATGCTGGTGCAGGCGGCCCGCAAGTTTGGCATCGCGATCACCGTCCCACAGCGCATGAATCCTTGGCCGCTCCTCGAAGCGGCAGAGGCGGTCTATACCGTTTCCAGCCACCTTGGTTTCGAGGCGCTGATGGCCGGCCGAAAAGTGCACTCGTTCGGCGTGACTTATTATTCGCATCGTGGTCTAACCGAGGACCATTGCGCGATCCCCGCGCCACGCAAACCTGCATCGCTCGAAGAGATCTTTCACGCCGTCTATATCGGCTATTCCCACTATCTCGACCTGCATGACCGGCGACCGGTGCAATTGGAGACGGCGATTGCTCAGCTGAGGACCGTGCGCGACCAGCGCAATCAGATCGGCCGTCGCGTCTATACCGGCGGGCTGTCGCCCTGGAAGCGGCGGGCGCTCGATCCGTTCGTGCGCGGGCCGGAAGGGGCGGCAGTGCATTGCCAGCGCATGTCCGAGGCGGTGCGGCAGGCCTCGGAGAAGGGCGGGCAGATTGCACTCTGGGGATCGGGCCGGCCGTTGCCGCAGGGCGTGTCGTCCATGCGGTTCGAAGACGGTTTCATCCGCTCGCGGGGACTGGGCGCCAATCTGGCGCTGCCCTCATCGCTCGCCATGGACGGCGACCATGTCTATTACGACGCGCGGGGCGAAAGCCGGCTCGAGCGGATTATTGCCACGCACCCGTTTCCGGAAGAGCTCACGGCGCGCGCGGCCCGGCTGGTCGAGACGATCGTGCGGCTGGGCGTCTCCAAATACAATGTCGGCGGCGCTGTGGCGCTGCCGCAACCTGAGCCGGGTCGCCTGAAAATCCTTATCCCCGGCCAGGTGGAGAAGGATGCCTCGATCCGCTTCGGCTCGCCCGCGGTGAAGACCAATAAAGGCTTGGTCAGCGCGGTGCGGAAACTTTATCCGGACGCCTTCCTTGCCTACAAGGAGCATCCCGACGTCAGCGGCGGCGTCCGCTCGGGCGGCGAGACGCCCGACGAGGCCGACATCATCGTCCGGGACGGAGACATCAAGGACTGGATCGCCTGGTGCGACCGGCTCGAAACGATGACCTCGCTCGCCGGCTTCGAAGCGCTGATCCGTGGCAAGCCGGTCGGCGTCCATGGCATCCCGTTCTATGCCGGCTGGGGGCTGACCGACGACAGGCTGGCCGTGCCGCGGCGCAGCCGCAGGATCACCGTGGACATGCTTGGCGCCGCCGCGCTGATCCTTTATCCCTTCTATATCCATCCGCTGAGCGGCATGCCCTGCACCCCCGAAGAGCTTGTCGAGGAGATCGCCCTGAAGCGGATTGTCAAAATCAGCGTGTTGCGTCGCCTGCGGCAGAGCGTCGCGCAATCAATTAATCGTGCAGCCGTCAAAATCCGTGATGCCCGAAATTAGGGCAGGCTGTCCCGATTTTGCACAGGTTGGTGGGCTTCTACACCTATGGTTAACGGCCACAAGTGTTTGATTTCGTGAAAAAACTGTTAAAATGTGGCGAAATTCCGTCCTTTGTGCGCCGCGAAAACTTTAACTTTTGGTAATGATTGGCCGATAGGGTTCTGCGACGAGGCGGGCTAAGCCGGCTGTGGCATTGTTACATCAGCTGATAAGGAGCTGTCAGCACGCGGTTGAAATACCGTCTACGGTATGTAAGACCAACGCGAGCGGGTTTTCTTCTAGATAAGATTGAAGCAACTTCGACATGACCATGCCTTTTGACGAAAGAAGCCAGGACGCGGTCAATTCCCGTGGGACGCGGGATTCCGAGGCCGGCAAGTCGAAGAGCTTGATAACGCTTCCATTTATGGGGCGTGCCAAGCATCGCTTTCCCAACAAGAATGCGCCGCGCGTGGTTCTCCTGCAGGGTCCGGTCGGCAGCTTTTTCCGCCGCTCGCAGGAGCATCTCAACGCCAATGGTTTTGACGCCTGGCGGATTTGCTTCAACGCCGGCGACCGCATGGGTTCGCGCGGCGACAAGGTGATGAATTTCTCCGGCTCGCCGGAAAGTTGGCGCAGCTGGTTCACGGCGATCATCAAGGAGAACGGTTTCGATGCCGTGGTCCTGTTCGGCTCCGAGCGCATCATCCATCGCGTCGCCGTCGAATGCGCCGAACAGTGCGGCATTCCAGCGCTTTGCCTCGAAGAGGGCTATATCCGACCAGGCTATGTGACGATGGAGCTCGGCGGCAACAATTGGCGCTCGCCGCTTGCCGGCCAGCTGCCGCCGCCGGAATTCAATTCGCCGCGCAGCGCCGGCCCGAAAGCCTTGCCGCAGCCTGGTTCGTTCAGCGCCATGGCCTGGGGTGCTTTCCAGTATTTCACCATCCGCGCGCTGATCTCGACACCTGGTGAGCGCCGTCTGTTCCACAAGCAGAAGCGGACGCTGGTGTCGGAAGGTTTTTACTGGATCAAGAATTATTACCGCAAATTCGCCCATGTCGGCCGCAATTACCGGGTTTCCGAGCGCATTCTCGAACATCATGACAAGCGCTTCTTCATCGTGCCGCTGCAGGTGCATGACGATACCCAGCTCGGCCGTGCGGCCAACAGCTGGAACAACCAGAAGCTCATTCTGAAGACCATCGTCTCCTTTGCTCGTAACGCGCCGGAAGACTATCAGCTGGTGTTCAAGATCCATCCGATGGAGCGCGGCCATACGCGCGACTGGAACTTCATCCGCCAGGTCAGCCAGCTCAACGACGTCAAGGATCGTGTGCATGTGCTTGACGGCGGCTCGCTCAGCCTGCTCACGCGCCATTCGGCCGGCATGATCACCATCAATTCGACATCCGGCCTGTCGGCACTGCATCATGGCGTGCCGCTGGCGGTGATGGGGCAGGCGCTCTACCGTCACAAGGACCTCGCCTTCTGCGTCGAGAAGGGCATGGATCTCGACAAGTTCTGGACCAACAGTTTCGTCGCGCCGGAAGGCGTGCGTCATCGCTATCTCAGCTGGGTTCATCATGAATGCCTCGCCGGCGGCGATTTCTACGCCAAGGATGGCATGGAGGCAGCCGTTCTGTCGCTGACGAACAAGCTTACCAAGGCGCTGGAAGCAGAGCCGGTGCCGGAAAAATCAGCCGAGATCATCACCGCCGTCTTCGGCCAGCAAGCCAAACAGAATACCGATAAATAGACGGCGTTCCCGGAGGAGGAAGCAAAAGGCCCGGCACTGACCGGGCCTTTTGCTTTTTGACAATCCGGAGGCGATGTGGAGAATTAGGGATTGCCTTTCGCCAGCAACCGGAGATTCGATGAAGCGGGAGTTCGTCCTTGTCGAACAGGCGGCAAAGGATTGGTTTAAAGGTCGCTAGATTTGTCGCTGCATATGATGCGCCGAAGGAAGAATTCGTCCTGACCCCGGTCATCATCGAAGCCAGCACGCTTATTGATCGTCACGCAGAGCGAGGCTGTAATCGCTGCTTGCCGATAGTATTGCGTTGCGGAAACGCCGTTGCCGGGTCTTATTTCCCTTCACGCCTTGTTTCGGCCACTGATAGAGACTATCTCTCTTCTATCGACTTCTGCTTGCGACCTTTATTCTAGCATCTAGGCTTTCCAGATTTCCCAACATTACTCGACGCAGCGGCAAATGATATCGCGGCAACTGTAGCGTTTGAAAGGAAATCGTCATGAACATTGGCACCGTAAAGTGGTTCAACAGCACCAAGGGCTTCGGCTTCATTTAGCCGGAAGATGGCGCGACCGATGTGTTCGTGCATGTGTCGGCTGTCGAACGGGCCGGTATCCGCTCCCTGGTCGAAGGCCAGAAGCTTCAGTATGACATCGTCAGGGACAATCGGTCGGGCAAAGCGTCGGCCGATAATCTCAGAGCGATGTAATGTCACTCGCCCAAGCTGACCACGGATGTACTGGCAGCAAGCGGTGGAGTGTTGATGGAGGTCGGGCTTAGCCCGGCCTTTTCTATCTCTGATCTCTCCGAAGTGTGAGAGCGTGGGAGCGTGCCATGAGCAAGGCGAAATATGCTGTCGGCGAATATCTCTTTCTCGTCAACGGGCCGGTCCGGACGGGCCGAGCGGATGGTGAATTCCAGGTCATCGGTCTACTACCGGATGCCGAGGGAGGCGAGGCGCAGTACCGCGTTCAGTCCAAACAAGAAAGCTTCGAGCGTCGGGTCCGCGCGAGTGAAATCGACGCCGAGCGGACCGCCAAGCCGAGAGCCGCCGCGTCCGATGGACGAGCCAGCGGCGGCGGGCGGAACTGGGTCAATATCGCCAGCATCCGCGTCAACAAATAAGGCTGCAATTCCATCCGGCCTACGACAGCGAAACCGCGCGGGCGGCAGCCGGAGCCAGGTGCTGCGAAGGATTAAGTGAAATGGCCATCGACCGAGCACAGATCTTCAGCCCCACGAAGACGACCCAACAGACCAAGAGCGCCGCAACCGACAATGCGGCACGCCTGATCGTGGCAGCGGAGACCTCCGCACGCGAGAAGAAGACCGCGATGCTCAAAGCATTGCGGCTGCAGCAGGAGCCGGCGGCTGTCGCCGAAATTGCCGTGCAGCCCAAGCGGACGCGGAAGAAATAAATTTTGCACTTTTCGAAGCAGTATATCCGGCATGAATAGCCCCGGTCGCCGATATGGCATCCGCCGCGAGGACGGTGGGCTGTGGACGGTCTATGACGTCTTCACCGGGCAGCCCGCGGTCAGCGAAAATCGGGCCACGACCTTTCTGGATAGGGATGATGCCGTCGATCTCTGCGATCTCTTAAACACCATCGATGTCAAGCGCCAGCCGAAGAATTGACCACGTATCCCGCGGTTGAGCCTTCGACGGCCGATTATCACCCCGCGGTTTTGGTGCGAAAGCGTACACTGCGGGTTTCTGCGACAAATAAATTGTGCATTGCAGCATTCGTACCTACCTGTAATTCTCGCGCCCATGCCGGGCGAAGGAGATGGATGTGGCCCTGAGACAGAATTCCCGCAACCTGGTGGAAATCACGAGCTTTGGTTCGAATCCCGGCGCCCTGGGGTGCTGGCTGTTCCTGCCGACGATCATGGCCCCCAGGACGCCACTGGTCGTCGTGCTGCATGGCTGCACGCAAACCGTTGATGGGTATGACCATGGCTCGGGCTGGACCCGACTGGGCGAGAAGAACGGCTTTGCCGTTCTGTTTGCCGAGCAGCGGCGCGCCAACAACGCCAATCTGTGCTTCAACTGGTTCGAACCCGCCGACACAAGGCGCGATGCAGGCGAGGCGTTGTCGATCAGGCAGATGATCGACCACGTATCGGCGTCGCAAGGAATCGATCGCGCCAGGGTGTATATTACCGGGCTGTCGGCCGGGGGCGCGATGGCAGGCGCTATGCTGGCAACTTATCCGGATGTTTTCGCCGGCGGGGCGATCGTTGGCGGGCTGCCTTATGGCATGGCCTCTGGCGTCGGCCAAGCGTTCGAGCGCATGCAGGGCCGCAACGCCCCGGCTCGCTTGCAACTGAGATCGGCGGTGGCGACAGCCTCAGCCCATACCGGTCCGTGGCCGATGATTTCGATATGGCACGGCACCCATGATCACACCGTCAAGCCGGTAAACGCTCAGCAGATCGCCATCCAGTGGAGCGGTGTGCATCGGACTGCCGAAGCGCCTGATACGATGGAGACAGTCAACGGCCATACCCGCAAGACATGGCTGGACGAGAATGGAAAGCAGGCGATCGAACTCTATCTGATCAAGGGCATGGCACACGGTGTCCCCTTGTCGTCGGGTGCGAAAACTCCGCTCGGCAATACCGGGCCGTTCATGCTCGAGGCCGGAATTTCCTCGACGGCGAGAATTGCCAGGAACTGGGGCCTTGCCGACGATCAAGATGTCAGGAACGCCGAGGGCATTGCTGAAGCGGCGGCAGAACAGGCGCCGACCGCCGACGGCATCGAAGCCGTTATCGCCAAGGCGATGTCCTATGCGAAGCTAAGAGCCCCGCTCACGGGAACGAAAGGCAAAACCGCGGGCGCCCAGGGTGTGACGAAGGTGATCAACGATGCATTGCGCGCCGCCGGGCTGATCTCATGATCGACCTGCGGCGCGTATTGTCGAGTTGAGGCAGCCGGACGTCTCGAAGCTTTTGTAAGGGGTGGGTGAGGAAAGCAAGACTACCCCTCACCAAGTGGGGTCAAGCGATCGCCGACGCTCTCGCGGCCTTGCTGTCCCCTCCCACAAGGAGGGAACTTGCTGCACCGTTGCGGCAGATGCTACCGCCGCGCACCCCAGGCCACAAAATGCCCGTTGGCGAAGTCGCTGTCGGTGGCTTGCGCCGTCTTGCCGTAGCGGAATTCGCGCTCGTTCGTGTCAAGCGTCATGCCGCCTGCTGCCCTGAGCACCGCGTCGCCAGCGGCGGTGTCCCACTCCATCGTCCTGCCGAAGCGCGGATAGACGTCCGCCGAGCCTTCCGCCACCAGGCAGAATTTCAGCGACGAGCCGACGGATTTCATTGAGGTGATGCCGCGTTCGGCGAGGAAGTTTTCTGTCTCAGGCGAATTGTGCGAGCGGCTGGCGACGGCAGTCAGTTTGGCCGCGGCCTTGCGGCAGCCGATCGGCTCGCGCGAGGCGATGGAGAAATCGTCGGCGATGACGAGCTTCTCGGCCTGGTTGGCGATACCGGTATAGGCGACCTTGCGGGCAGGGGCGTAGACGATGCCGGCCACCGGCACACCGTCTTCGATCAGCGCGATGTTGACCGTGAAGTCATCGCGCTTGTTGACGAATTCCTTGGTGCCGTCGAGCGGATCGACGAGGAAGAATTTTTTGCCCGAAACATCAGGGATATTGCCGGCCGCCGCCGCTTCTTCAGCGACGACAGGAATATCGGGGAAGGCGGCCGTGAGGCCGGCAAGGATGATTGCCTCGGCGCGCTCGTCGGCCTCGGTCACCGGCGAGGCATCCTGCTTGTAGGATACGCTCGGGCCGGCTTGGTAGACTTCGAGGATCGCCTTGCCGGCGTCGAGCGCCAGCTTTTCAAAGGTGTCGATCACGGTCTTACCTCTTGTTCAGATAATTCTCGATCAGCACGGCCAGTTCCGCTGGCTCGTGCCCGAGCGTATGGACGTGTATTTCAGGATTTTCCGGCGCCTCGTAGGGCGACGAAATACCGGTGAAATTGGCGATCTCGCCGGACTGCGCCTTCTTGTACAGGCCCTTCGGGTCGCGGCGCATGCATTCTTCCAGCGGTGTGTCGATGAAGACTTCGACAAACTCGCCCATCGGGAAGAGATCGCGCGCCATCTGCCGTTCCGAGCGGAAGGGCGAGATGAACGAGACGATGACGATCAGGCCGGCATCGGTCATCAGCTTGGCGACTTCCGAGACGCGGCGGATGTTTTCGACACGGTCGTCGTCGGTGAAGCCGAGGTCGCGGTTCAGGCCATGGCGGACATTGTCGCCGTCGAGCATGAATGTGTGCCTGCCCTGTGCGGCGAGCAGCTTTTCGACATTGTTGGCGATCGTCGACTTGCCTGAGCCGGAATAGCCGGTGAACCAGAGCACCACCGGCTTCTGGCTCTTGAGCGCCGAACGTGCCTCCTTGTTGACCTCCATCGCCTGCCRATGGACGTTGGACGCGCGGCGCAGCGGATGGTCGATCATGCCGGCGCCGACAGTCGCATTGGTGAAGCGGTCGATCAGGATGAAATTGCCGCAGACGCGGTTGTCGCCATAGGCGTCGAAGGCGACCGGCGCCTGGGTCGAGATGTTGCACTCGCCCACTTCGTTCATGTTGAGGTGCTTGGCCGCCTCATGCGCGAAAGTGTTGATGTTGACCTGGTGCTTGAGCGTCGTCACCGTGGCGCTGACGCTGTCGACCTCGGTCCTGAGGATATAGGAGCGGCCGGGGATCATCGGCTGGGCGTCGAACCAGATCACATGCGCCTGGAACTGGTCGGCCACATGCGGACGGTTGGCCGGGTCGACCAGCATGTCGCCGCGCGAAATGTCGATCTGGTCTTCAAGTACGATGGTGATTGCCTGGCCTTCCGCAGCGTTGCGCAGGTTGCCGTCATGGGTGACGATCTGCTTGACGCGCGATTCCTGGCCGGACTTCGCCACCGTCACCTTGTCGCCGACGGCAACCTTGCCCGAAGCGACCTGGCCGGCAAAGCCGCGGAAATCGAGATTGGGGCGCACGACATTCTGCACCGGCAGGCGGAAGGGCTTGTCGAGATAGTCGTTCTCGACCGGCACATCTTCGAGATGCTGGAGCAGGTTCGGCCCCGAATACCACGGCGTCCGTGACGACCCCATGGTGACATTGTCGCCGAAGCGTGCCGACATCGGGATAGGCTGGATGCTCTTGAAGCCGAGATTCTTGGCGAATTCCATATAGTCGGCGACGATATTGTCGAAGACCTCCTGGGAGTAATCCATCAGGTCGATCTTATTGACCGCGAGCACGATGTGGCGAATGCCGAGCAGCGAGGCGATGAACGAGTGTCGGCGCGTCTGGCGCAGGATGCCCTGGCGCGAATCGACCAGCACCACGGCCACATCGGCCGTCGAGGCGCCGGTCGCCATGTTGCGGGTATATTGCTCGTGGCCGGGCGTGTCGGCGACGATGAACTTGCGCTTCGACGTGGCGAAGAAGCGATAGGCGACGTCGATGGTGATGCCTTGTTCGCGCTCGGCTTCGAGACCGTCGACCAGAAGTGCGAAATCGATGTTCTCGCCGTCCGTGCCGTGCTTGAGACTGTCGCGCTCGAGAGCGGCGAGCTGGTCTTCGAAGATCAGCTTGGTGTCGTAAAGCAAGCGGCCGATCAGCGTCGACTTGCCGTCATCGACGGAGCCGCAGGTCAGGAATCGCAGCAGCGATTTCTTTTCCTGGTCGCGCAGATATTCGATCATGTCGCCGGTGACATCGGCGGGAACGCTGACGTTCATCTCAGAAATACCCCTCGCGCTTCTTCTTCTCCATCGAGCCGGCTTCATCCTTGTCGATCAGGCGGCCCTGGCGCTCCGAGGTGCGCGCGGTCAGCATTTCGCGGACGATGTCCTGCAGGGTGGCGGCGTCCGATTCGATAGCGCCGGTGAGCGGATAGCAGCCGAGCGTGCGGAAACGGACGAGCTTCTCTTCGATCACGTCATCCGGGCCGATCGGCATGCGGTCGTCGTCGACCATGATCAGCATGCCGTCGCGTTCGACGACTGGCCGCACGGCGGCGTAATAAAGGGGAACGATCGGGATGTTCTCCTTCATGATATATTGCCAGATGTCGAGCTCGGTCCAGTTCGACAGCGGGAAGACGCGGATGGATTCACCAGGGCCGACGCGGGTATTGTAGGTCTTCCACATTTCCGGGCGCTGGTTCTTCGGGTCCCAGGTGTGCTGCGCATTGCGGAAGGAGAAGATGCGCTCCTTGGCGCGGCTCTTTTCCTCGTCGCGGCGGGCGCCGCCGAAGGCCGCGTCGAAGCCGTATTTCTCCAGCGCCTGGCGCAGGCCGACCGTCTTCATGATATGCGTATGGGTGTTCGAACCGTGCGTGAACGGGCCGACGCCCTGCGACACGCCATCCTGGTTGATATGCACCAGGAGATCGATGCCGAGTTCGGCCGCCATGCGGTCGCGAAACTCTGTCATCTCCCTGAACTTCCAGGTGGTGTCGACATGCAGGAACGGGAATGGCGGCTTGGCCGGATAGAAGGCCTTCATCGCCAGATGCAGCATCACCGAGGAGTCTTTGCCGATTGAATACAGCATTACCGGGTTGGAAAAGGTCGCCGCGACTTCCCGGAATATATGTATTGCCTCAGCCTCAAGGCGCTGAAGATGCGTCAATGTCATATTGGACGTGAGCTCCGCTTCGTGGCTCAAATTAGAATTCGTGTGCGTTTATTGGCTTTGGCCCTTCAACGCAACCTCTTTGAGCAGTTTGGCCCTTTTCATCGCCTGAAATCTTGTTCGCAGCGCAACAATATGTGACAAGCAGGGGTCGGCGGTGTAGGCCGTCAAAGCACGGCGGAATGATGGCGGGCAAAGCAAAAACATGTGCATCGCCCGAAATCGTCAAAAAAACATACAGTGCTGTCGTAAAGGCACGGGGAATCGAACAGTATAGACGGTAGTTCTCCGGCAACAGAGAGCGCGATGTTTCAGGCAATCCGGACAGGTGAAGCGCCCGTTCGGCAAATGAGTGTGAGGACCAGAACTCGATGCGGTTTTCGGCGTTTTCGATCTTCAAGGAAGCATTGCGCAAGAACAGGGGTTGGGCGCCCCATTGGCGGCAGCCGGACCCGAAGCCCTCTTATGATGTGATCATCGTCGGTGGCGGCGGCCACGGTCTGGCGACGGCCTATTATCTCGCCAAGGAATTCGGCATTACCAATGTCGCGGTGCTGGAGAAATCCTATCTCGGCTCGGGCAATATCGGCCGCAACACCACGATCGTCCGCTCCAACTACATGCTGCCCGGCAACGAGCCGTTCTACGAGCTGTCGATGAAGCTCTGGGAAGGGCTGGAGCAGGACTTCAACTACAATGCGATGATGTCGCAACGCGGCGTGATCAATCTCTTCCATACCGATGGGCAGCGCGACGCCTTTGCGC
Source organism: Rhizobium sp. P2_G2 (assembly GCF_056403555.1). Classification (NCBI taxonomy): domain Bacteria; kingdom Pseudomonadati; phylum Pseudomonadota; class Alphaproteobacteria; order Hyphomicrobiales; family Rhizobiaceae; genus Rhizobium; species Rhizobium sp. P2_G2. The sequence goes on along the minus strand of NZ_JBFUFF010000012.1, from coordinate 91,723 downwards.
GGCGCGGCAATGCGATGATGATGGAAGGCGTGGATGCCGAGCTTGCCGACCGCGAGCGTATCCGCCGGATCGCGCCCTATCTCAATTTCGGCAATGCCCGTTTCCCGATCATGGGCGGGCTCATCCAATGGCGCGGCGGCACGGCGCGGCACGACGCGGTCGCCTGGGGCTATGGCCGCGGCGCCGACAGCCGCGGCGTCGACATCATCCAGAACTGCGAAGTGACCGGCATTATCCGCGGCGCCGATGGGCAGGTAACTGGCGTGGAGACGAATCGCGGCTTCATCGGCTGCGGCAAGCTCGGTCTCGCCACCGCAGGACATTCGACCGTCACCGCCGGCATGGCCGGCTTGCGGTTGCCGATCGAGAGCCACGTGCTGCAGGCCTTTGTCAGCGAAGGGCTGAAGCCGGCGATCGACCAGGTGATCACCTTCGGCATGGGCCACTTCTATATATCGCAGTCCGACAAGGGCGGCCTGGTATTCGGCGGCGATATCGACGGCTTCAATTCCTATGCGCGTCGCGGTGGATTGGCCACTGTCGAGCATGTGTTCGAGATCGGGCTGTCGATGATCCCCGGCCTGTCGCGCTCCAAGGTGCTGAGAACCTGGGGCGGCGTCATGGATATGAGCATGGACGGCTCGCCGATCATCGACAAGACGCCGATCGACAATCTCTATCTCAACACCGGCTGGAATTACGGTGGCTTCAAGGCAGCACCTGCGTCCGGCTTTACCTTCGCCCATCTGATCGCCAAGAACGAGCCGCATGTGGTGACCCGCGAAATGCGGCTCGACCGCTTTGATCGCGGCTATGCGATCGACGAGACGGGCCACGGCCCGCAGCCCAATTTGCACTGAGGACATTATGGCAAGTCTCATTCACTGTCCCCATTGCGGTATCCGGCCCAAGGAAGAATTTTACGTCAAGGGTGACGGGACGATCGTTCGTCCGGCACCCGATGCATCCGACGAGGACTGGCTCCGCTACATGTTCACCCGCGACAATCCGATGGGCCGCCATAGCGAGCTCTGGCATCATGCATCGGGCTGCCGACGCTGGCTGGTGGTCGAGCGCGACACGCTCTCGCACGAAGTGTTTGCCGTCAGCGACGCGGCCGATGTTCGCAAACGGGGTGCGGCATGAGCGGCTATCGGTTGGACCAGGGCGGACTGATCAACCGCAGCCGCGCGGTGAATTTTACCTTTGACGGCAACACCTACAGAGGTTTCGAGGGCGATACGCTGGCCTCGGCGCTGATCGCCAACAATGTGCATCTCGTCGGCCGCAGCTTCAAATATCACCGGCCGCGCGGCATCGTGACGGCGGGTTCGGCCGAGCCGAATGCGCTGGTGACGCTCGGCAAGGGCGGCCGCACCGAGCCGAATGCACGTGCCACCGTCACCGAACTTTATGACGGGCTGACGGCCGTCAGCCAGAACCGCTGGCCGTCGCTGCAATATGATGTCGGCAGCGTCAATTCGCTGCTCTCGCCGTTCCTCTCGGCCGGCTTCTACTACAAGACCTTCATGTGGCCGAAAGCCTTCTGGGAAAAGGTCTACGAGCCTTTCATCCGCAAGGCGGCCGGTCTTGGCAAGCTGGCGATTTCCGAGCCCGATCCGGATTCCTATGAAAAATGCTGGGCGCATTGCGACCTGCTGGTCGTCGGCGCCGGCCCGACAGGGCTGATGGCGGCGCTTGCCGCGGCGCGCGCCGGCCTGCGCGTCATCGTCGCCGACGAAGGCTTTCGCATGGGTGGGACATTGCTCTCCTCCCGAGCAGTTGTCGGCGGCAACAGTGCTGCGAATTTCGCAGCCTTCACCATTGCAGAGCTGGAAAGCTTCGACAATGTCAGGCTGCTGTCGCGCACGACCGTGTTCGGCTGGTATGACGACATGGTGTTCGGCGCTGTCGAGCGGGTGCAGAAGCATTTGTCCACGCCGCTGCCGGAACGGCCGGTCGAGCGCATCTGGCGCATCGTTGCCAAGCGGGCGATCCTCGCCGCCGGCGCGGAAGAGCGGCCGCTGGTGTTCGGCGGCAATGACCGGCCGGGCATCATGACGGCGTCGGCGATGCGCACCTATGCCAACCGCTACGCTGCCGCGTCAGGCCGCAAGGTGGCTGTGTTCACCAATGGCGCTTCCGGCTATGAGACCGCGCGCGATCTTGTCGCCAACGGCATGGACCTCGTGGCGATGATCGATTCCCGCAATACGGCGCCTGAAGCAGTGCCGGACGGCGTCCGCCATATCCTCGGCGGCGGCATTGTCGACACCAAGGGCAACTGGACGCTGAGGAGCATCTCCGTCGATCGCTCCGGCTTCCATGAGAGCATTCATTGCGACGCGCTGGCGACATCCGGCGGCTGGAGTCCGATCATTCATCTGATGTGCCAGCGTGGCGCCAAGCCGGTCTGGTCGGATGAACACGCGGCATTCCTGGCGCCGGCCGATCCGGCTTTCAAGGCTGCAGGTGCGGCAGCCGGGGTTTATGGTCTTGGCGACTGCCTGGCCGATGGCTGGGCCAAGGGCGCCGATGCGATCGCTGCCCTCGGCGGCAATCCGGCGGCTTACGAAGGACCGTGGATCGAAGGTGACGTGGCCCCCGGCTTCACGCCGCTCTGGTATGTGCCCGGCGCGAAATCCAAGGCCTTCGTCGATTTCCAGAACGACGTGCATGTTGCCGATCTGGGGCTGGCGCTGCGCGAAGGCTATGGCCATGTGGAGCACGCAAAGCGCTACACGACCAATGGCATGGCGACCGACCAGGGCAAGCTCGGCAATGTCAATTCCACCGCGATCCTGGCCTCGATGCAGGGCCTGTCGCCGAAGGATACGGGCACAACCACTTTCCGCCCGTTCTACACCCCGGTGACGTTCGGCGCTCTTGTGGGTGCGGCGCGGCTCGAACATGCCAATCCAATCCGGATTTCGCCGCTGCACGGCTGGGCGAAGAAGAACGGTGCGGTGATGATGGAAGCCGGCCTCTGGTATCGCTCCGCCTGGTTCCCGCGGGCCGGCGAGACGGGCTGGCGGCAGAGCGTCGACCGCGAAGTGCTGACTGTGCGCGAGCATGTCGGCATCTGCGACGTATCCACCCTGGGCAAGATCGAGATCGCCGGTCCCGACGCGGCCGAATTCCTCAACCGCATCTATTGCAATGCCATGCTGAAGCTGCCTGTCGGCAAGGCGCGCTATGGCCTGATGCTGCGTGAGGACGGTGTGGTCTATGACGACGGCACGGTGAGCCGGCTGTCTGAGAACCATTTCTTCATCACCACGACGACGGCCTATGCGGCGGAGGCGATGGCGCATCTCGAATTCTACCACCAGACCGCCTGGCCGGAACTCGATGTCCGCTATGTCTCGGTCAGCGATCAATGGGCGCAGATGTCCGTGGTCGGGCCGAAATCACGCGCGGTGTTGCAGGCGCTGATCGCGGATGACCTCTCCGATGCCGCTTTCCCGTTCATGACGGCGCGGGCGGTGAAGCTCAAAAGCGGCGTTCCGGCGCGGCTTTACCGCATCTCCTTCTCCGGCGAATTGGCCTTTGAGCTCGGCGTGCCGGCAGGTTATGGCGAGGCGGTGGCCGATGCTGTCATGGACGCGGGCAGGGTGTACAATATCTGCGCCTATGGTGTCGAAGCGCTCAATGTCATGCGCATCGAGAAGGGCCATGTGACGCATGCCGAACTCGATGGCCGTACGACAGCCGATGATGTCGGCCTCGGCAAGCTGGTCTCGAGCGCCAAGCCGGATTTCGTCGGCAAGCGGATGCTGGATCGCTACGGCCTGAAGGCGGCCGACCGGCCGCAACTGGTTGGCCTGATCCCGGTCGATCACAAGGCGGAGATGAAGGCTGGTGCGCATATCCTCACCGTCGGTACGTCGCCCTCGACACCGGTTGACCAGGGCTGGGTGTCTTCGGTCTGCTTCTCGCCGGTGCTCGGCCATATGATCGCGCTCGCTTTCATCAAGTCGGGCCGCGAGCGGATGGGTGAGACGGTGCTGGTCTGGGACAAGCTGCGCGGAATCGAAACCGAGGCGGTGATCGGGCCGACGACGTTTATCGATCCCGAGAACAAGAAGCTGCACGGCTGAGGGTGAGATGCAAATGATGATGTCAAAACACCCGCTTTCCGACGTTGGCATGCATGGCATTGAAATGCCCGGCGCCAATCATCTCGAAATGGTGGATGGCGCGTGCATCCATTCTGTGCTCGCCTTCAAAGGCCGGGAACAGGCCGTGGCCGGCGTGCTCGGAAGTTTCCCCGCGCACAGTGTCCGCACTGTCGGTCCGGGCGAATGGCTGGTGGTCAGCAGCGATCAGGCTGGAGTACCGGAGATCGATGGCGCCATGGTGGTCGACCAGAGCCATGGGCGGACGCTTTTCCGGCTCAAGGGGCCGGATTCGATCCGGCTGCTGGCCAAGGGCGTGGCAGTGGATATTGCCGGCGACGGCTTTCCGGTTGGCGCGTCGGGCAGCATGGCCTTCGGGCATCTGACCATCAATCTCGTCCGCACCGGCGACAAGGGGTTCGAGATCATCGGCATGCGCAGCTTTGCCGAAAGCCTGTTCCACGATCTCAAACTGGCCGGTCGCGAATTCGGCCTCAGCTTCTCCGTCGTTGATGGCTGATGGCTGATGGCGCAAACAGAGTAATTCTTTTCGTCTGAGCGACAAGAACCGCAAGTGTTTGAATCTAGGCTGAGCCCGTGAACTGAAGGCGGTTCGCGGGCATTGGCCGTGACGATGGCGTGCCGGGAAGGCCTTTCCAACAACTCGTTTCTTTTGACCGGGGAATCGGCGGATCCCCCGCGCGCGGAGCTATGCTTATGAAAAGTCATGCCAAGGTCGTCGTCATCGGCGGCGGTGTCGTCGGATGTTCGGTGCTCTATCACCTGACCAAACTCGGTTGGACCGATGTCGTGCTCGTTGAGCGCTCCGAATTGACCTCCGGATCAACCTGGCACGCGGCAGGCGGCATGCACACCGCCAATGGCGACCCAAACGTTGCCAAGCTGCAGAAATATACTGTCGAGCTCTACAAGGAGATTCAGGACTATTCCGGCCAGGATGTCGGCCTGCATGTCACCTCGGGCCTGATGCTGGCCGCCACCAAGGACCGTTTCGACTGGCTCAAGACCATCCACGCCAAGGGCCGCTACGGCGGCATGAGCACAGAACTCCTGACGCCCCAGGAAGCCCTGAAGCTGATGCCGCTGATGGATGCATCGCAATTCGTCGGCGCTCTCTATGACGCCTTCGAAGGCCATCTCGACCCCTATGGCGCCACGCATGCCTATGCCCGTTCGGCGAAGAAGAACGGCGCGGAAATCTACCTGCACACCAAGGTCGAGGAGCTGGTGCAGCGCGAAGACGGCTCCTGGCGGGTGATCACCAACCAAGGCGAGATCATCGCCGAGCACATCGTCAATTGCGGCGGCCTCTGGGCGCGCGAGATCGGTCGCATGCTCGGGCTCGAACTGCCAGTGCTTGCCATGGAGCATATGTATCTGATCACCGAGGACATGCCCGAGGTCGCCGAGTTCAACAAGACCGCTGGCCGCGAGATGCTGCATTGCATCGACTTCGACGGCGAGATCTATCTGCGCCAGGAGCGCGGCGGCATGCTGATGGGCACCTATGAGAAGGATGGCCGGCCGTGGTCGCCGCTCACCACGCCCTGGGATTTCGGCCATGAACTGCTCCCCGAGGATCTGGGCCGCATCACCAACGAACTCGAAGTCGGCTTCCGCCACTTCCCAGCCTTCAACAATGCCGGCATCAAGAAGGTGATCAACGGTCCCTTCACCTTCTCGCCGGATGGCAATCCGCTGGTCGGCCCGATCCGGGGCATCCGGAACTGCTGGTCGGCCTGCGCGGTCATGGCCGGTTTCAGCCAGGGGGGCGGTGTCGGCCTGGCGCTGGCCAACTGGATGATCCATGGCGACCCGGGTTTTGATGTCTTCGCCATGGATATCGCGCGCTATGGCGACTATGCGACGCTGGCCTATACCAATGCCAAGGTGCGCGAAAACTATTCGCGCCGCTTCTCGATCCGCTTCCCGAATGAAGAACTGCCGGCGGCACGACCGCTGCAGACCACGCCGATCTATGACCGCCTCAAGGATATGGGCGCAGTGTTCGGCGCTTATTACGGCCTCGAACAGCCGCTTTGGTTTGCGCCTGAGGGTGTCGAGGATAAGTTCTCCTGGCGCCGGTCGACCGATTTCGACACGGTGGCCGCGGAAGTGAAGGCGGTGCGTGCCTCCGTCGGCATGATGGAGACGTCGGGATTTGCCAAATACTGGATCAAGGGCAAGGGCGCCAAGGCTTTCCTCGACAGGATGCTCGCATCCCRCATCCCGCCGGCCGGCAAGATGACGTTGGCRCCGATGCTCAAGGAAGACGGCAAGCTGATCGGCGATTTTACGCTTTCCACCTTCAGCGATACCGAATTCCTGCTGGTCGGCTCGGGCATTGCCGAGAACTATCACATGCGCTGGTTCGAACAGCATCTGCCGCAGGACGGTTCGGTGACCTTCCAGGCGGTCAATCTCGGCCTTGCCGGCCTCGCCATTGCAGGTCCGAATGCGCGCAAGGTGCTCGCCAAGCTTACCCATCTCGATCTCACGGCGGAAGCCTTTCCGTTCATGGCGATCCGCAAGATGACCATCGGCCTGGCGCCGGCGATTGTCGGCCGTGTCAGCTATACCGGTGACCTGGGCTATGAAATCTGGATGAAGCCCGAATATCAGCGGCACATTTTTGACAAGCTGCTCGAAGCCGGGGCTGAATTCGATATCCGGATGTTCGGCCTCCGAGCGCTGAATTCACTACGCCTGGAAAAGGGCTATGGCAGCTGGGCGCGTGAGTACCGACCGCTCTACGGTCCGTTCGAAGCTGACCTYGGCCGCGTCATTGCGCTCAAGAAGGATGCTGCCTTCATTGGCAAAGCTGCCGCAGCGAAAGAAAAGGCCGAGGGCGGCACGCTTCGCCTGCGTACCTTCATCGTCAACGCCAAGGATGCCGACGTCATCGGTGACGAGCCAATCTGGCACAAGGGAGAGGTCAAGGGCTGGGTCACGTCTGGCGGCTACGCACATGCGCCGGGTCTTTCGGTCGCCATCGGCTATGTGCCGAAGGAGATCGCCGATGAGGAGAGCGGCTGGCAGGTGGAGCTTCTGGGCGAAATGCTCGACGCCAAGCTGCAGGTCGAGCCCTTGTTCGACGCCAATGGCGGCATCATGCGCGGCTGACGAATTTTGGCGTCCGGCGGTTTCACCGGGCGCCGCTTTCTGTTAGAAATATTTCTGTCGTTCTTGCATTTCGTCGCAAGACGGTAATTTTCGTACCGGACGGTACGCCGGTGCTGTGCCGGAATCAGCACCGATGCGAATGCTCCCATTCACATTCGTGATTGTTCCGCCAGCACAAATCGACCAAAATTGCCGCATCTTGCGGGAAAAAACGCCGGATGAATGGCCCTCACGAAAGTTTTTTTGGGAAAGCTAACTTTTGGCTTCACATTTGTTGCGAAAGCGTTATGGAATTCTCGAACCAAAGAGCTCTTCAAGGGCCAGGTTCTAATAAAAAAGGCGGGCAGCATAAAAGCATGCGCGCAGGGGAAAAAGGCGGATGGAGTATTTTATCCAGCAGCTCCTTAACGGGCTGACACTTGGGTCTATTTATGGCCTGATCGCAATCGGTTACACAATGGTCTACGGCATTATCGGCATGGTCAATTTTGCCCATGGCGATGTTTTCATGCTTGGCGGCATGGCGGCGCTGATGGTCTATCTGTTGCTCACGGCGGCCTTCATCGGCGTTCCGGTGGCAGTCGCTTTGCTCATCATGATGGTCATGGCGATGGCAGTCACCAGCCTGTGGAACTGGTCGATCGAAAAGATTGCCTACCGGCCGCTGCGCGGCTCGTTCCGGCTGGCGCCACTGATCACTGCGATCGGCATGTCGATCCTGTTGTCGAACTTCGTGCAGGTCACGCAGGGCCCGCGCAACAAGGCGATCCCAGCCATGGTATCGCAGACCTGGACGATCGACGGCGTGACTGTCTCGCTCAAGCAGATCATCATTTTCGTCATCACCACGGTGCTGCTCACCGGCTTCTGGTATCTGGTCAACCGCACCTCACTTGGGCGCGCGCAAAGAGCGACGGAGCAGGACCGCAAGATGGCGGCGCTGCTCGGCATCAATGTCGACCAGACGATTTCGGTGACCTTCGTCATGGGCGCCGCACTCGCTGCCGTCGCCGGCACCATGTATCTCATGTATTACGGCGTCATCTCCTTCAACGATGGCTTCGTTCCGGGTGTCAAGGCCTTCACCGCCGCGGTCTTGGGCGGTATCGGCTCACTGCCGGGCGCAGTGCTCGGCRGTCTCCTGATCGGTCTCATCGAGGCGCTGTGGTCGGCTTATTTCAGCATCGATTACAAGGATGTGGCGACCTTCTCGATCCTTGCGATCGCCCTCATCTTCAAGCCCTCGGGCATTCTCGGACGTCCCGAAGTCGAAAAGGTTTGACGCCATGAGCAATGCATCTTCCCCCAAGGCGGCGACCCCCGGTTTGACCGCCTACGCCATCCGTGAATCGTTTTTTGCCGGCCTTGTCGCGCTCGGCATGTTCATCCTGTTCATCGGTCTCGAATCGCATCCGAACATGGACAACAAGCTGATCGTGCAGCCGCATTGGATATTCCTTGCGGCCTCGATCCTGCTGGTCGTGGTGGTTCGCTTCTCGCTGATCGTCTGGATCCGGCCCTATCTTGCGCATCAGAAGGAGATCAAAGCTGCGAAGCCCGCGGTTGTGCGTGAGCCCGGCTTTGTCCGCCGCCACTTCACCAAGTTCCTGATCGTAGCGCTGTTCCTCTACCCCGTCTTTATCTATGCGATAAAGGGTGCCGCGGGATCGCTGACCTATATCGACAATTTCGGCATCCAGATCCTCATCTATGTGATGCTCGGTTGGGGGCTGAATATCGTTGTCGGCCTCGCCGGTCTGCTCGATCTCGGTTACGTGGCCTTCTACGCGGTGGGGGCCTATTCCTATGCGCTTCTGTCGCAGCAATTCGGTCTGAGCTTCTGGATCCTGCTGCCGCTCGCCGGCATCCTCTCTGCCTTCTGGGGCGTCATCCTCGGCTTCCCGGTGCTGCGCCTCAAGGGCGACTACCTCGCCATCGTCACGCTGGCTTTCGGTGAAATCATCCGGCTGGTGCTGATCAACTGGCGGGATGTGACCAATGGATCGGCCGGCATTTCCGGCATCCCCAAGGCGTCGATCTTCGGTATATGGAGCTTCGATGTTGCTGCGCCGAACAATTTCGCCAAGTTCTTCCACTTGCCGATGTCCTCGGTCTATTACAAGATCTTCCTGTTCTACGTCATCCTGATGCTTTGCCTGATAACGGCCTTCGTCACAATCCGCCTGCGGCGCATGCCGATCGGACGGGCCTGGGAAGCACTGCGCGAAGACGAAATCGCCTGCCGCTCGCTGGGCATCAACACCACGAATACCAAGCTGACGGCCTTTGCCATCGGTGCCATGTTCGGCGGCTTTGCCGGCTCGTTTTTCGCGGTGCGCCAGGGCTTCGTCTCGCCGGAATCCTTCGTCTTCCTGGAATCGGCGATCATCCTTGCCATCGTCGTTCTCGGCGGCATGGGCTCGTTGGTCGGAACGGCGGTGGCTGCCATCGCCATGATCGGCGGCACGGAGCTGCTGCGCAACATGGACTTCCTCAAGGAGATATTCGGCGACAATTTCACGCCTGAACTCTACCGCATGCTGATCTTCGGCTTTGCCATGGTCGTCATCATGGTGTGGAAGCCGCGTGGCTTCGTCGGCAGCCGCGAGCCTACAGCCTTCCTCTTCAAACGTCGTGCCGTGTCCGGCAGTTTCACCAAGGAAGGCCACGGCTGAGGCGATGACAATGAATAACAAGAAACCTCTGCTCGAAGTCGAGCATCTGTCGATGAAGTTCGGCGGCCTGATGGCGATCAACGACCTGTCGTTCAACGCCTATGAAGGCGACATCACCGCACTGATCGGCCCGAACGGCGCCGGCAAGACCACGGTGTTCAACTGCATCACCGGCTTCTACAAGCCGACCATGGGCATGATTCGCTTCCACCAGAGCGACACGCGCATGTTCCAGTTGGAACAGATGCCGGATTTCCGCATCACCTCCCGCGCCAAAGTGGCCCGCACTTTCCAGAACATCCGGTTGTTCTCGGGCATGACGGTGCTCGAAAACCTGCTCGTGGCGCAGCACAACAAGCTGATGAAGGCTTCGGGCTTCACCATTCTCGGCCTGGTTGGCCTCGGCCCCTATCGCAAGGAGAGCCGGGCGGCGATCGATCTCGCCCGTTTCTGGCTGGAAAAGGCCAATCTGGTCGAGCGCGCCGACGATCCGGCCGGCGACTTGCCCTATGGCGCCCAGCGCCGGCTGGAGATCGCCCGCGCCATGTGCACCGGCCCGCGGCTCTTGTGTCTCGACGAGCCGGCCGCAGGCCTTAACCCACGTGAATCGCTGGCGCTCAATGAGCTCCTGCGCTCGATTCGCACCGAAACCGGCACCTCGATCCTGCTTATCGAGCACGACATGTCGGTGGTCATGGAAATTTCCGACCATGTCGTGGTGCTGGAATATGGTCAGAAGATTTCCGACGGTACGCCGGCCCAGGTGAAGACCGATCCCAAGGTTATCGCCGCCTATCTCGGCGTCGATGATGAAGAAGAAGCAGCCAAGATCGCGGGAGGCAAACTCTGATGTCCCAGCCTCTCCTCAAAGTCCAAGGCGTCGAGACCTTTTATGGCAATATTCGTGCGCTTGGCGGCGTCGATGTCGAGGTCAACCTGGGTGAGATCGTCTGCCTGATTGGCGCCAACGGCGCCGGCAAGTCGACGCTGATGATGACCATCTGCGGCAGCCCACAGGCACGCAACGGTAGCGTCACCTTCGAAGGCCGCGACATCACGCACATGCCGACCCATGAGATCGCCCGGCTCAGGATCGCGCAATCGCCGGAAGGCCGCCGCATTTTTCCGCGCATGACTGTCTACGAGAACCTGCAGATGGGCGCGGCGCTCGACAAGCAGAAACATTTCAACGAGGACGTCAAGCGCATCTTCGCGCTGTTCCCGCGCCTCGAGGAGCGCCAATACCAGCGGGGCKGCACGCTTTCCGGCGGCGAGCAGCAGATGCTCTCCATCGGCCGCGCGCTGATGTCCCGGCCCAAGCTGCTGCTGCTCGACGAGCCGTCGCTTGGCCTCGCGCCGCTGATATCCAAGCAGATCTTCGAGGCGATCGGCAAGCTCAACAAGACCGAGGGGTTGACCGTGTTTCTGGTCGAGCAGAACGCCTTTGCGGCGCTCCGCCTGGCCCATCGCGGCTATGTGATGGTCAATGGTCTCGTCACCATGAGCGGCTCCGGTCAGGAACTGCTCGCCAATCCGGAAGTGCGGGCTGCCTATCTCGAAGGCGGCCACCATTAATTGCAGGAAACGCTTGCGCGGATCGCGCAATCGAATAGGTTTCCGCATAAGGGAGTTTGGGACATGGGAATCATTTATGAGGAGTCGAGCTTCTGGGTCTTCGGCCTCGTGACGTTCGTGATCGGCGGCTGGACGGCGTGGCGCACGGGCAAGGGCGTGGCCACCGGCTGGGGCGACGTCTTTCCGCATCTGGTGATTTATACGTTGCTGCTCGGTATCGGCATCCGCTTCGTGCACCACGCGCTCTACGGCGGCACAATGTTCTCGCTGCACTACTATATCGTCGATACGATCGTGCTGGCGATCTTCTCGGTTCTCGGTTTTCGCTACACGCGGGCCAAGCAGATGGCCACCAACTATTACTGGCTGTACGAAAAATCCGGACCCTTCGGGTGGAAGAAAAAGAGTGTTTGACAAGTTTCGATCCGCTGTGAACAGATAGCGGAAACGAAATAACCTTTGGCGCCAAAAGGCGGGCGGCCGAGGGGTAAAAATGGAACCAGCCCGCCTCAAATATTGGGAGTTACAAATGAAGAAGATGCTTCTCTCAGCCGTGGCCGTGGCGGCCATGGTTGGCTTTGGCGGCATCGCCAGAGCCGACATCCTGATCGGCGTGGCTGGTCCGCTGACGGGCCCGAACGCTGCCTTCGGCGCCCAGCTCCAGAAGGGCGCGGAACAGGCGGTCAAGGACATCAACGATGCCGGCGGCGTCAACGGGGAAAAACTCAAGCTCGAACTCGGCGACGACGTCTCCGACCCGAAGCAGGGCATTTCGGTCGCCAACAAGTTCGTCGGTGACGGCGTGAAGTTCGTGGTCGGCCACTTCAACTCGGGCGTGTCGATCCCGACCTCCGAAGTCTATTCCGAAAACGGCATCCTGCAGATCACGCCTGCTTCGACCAATCCGAAGTTCACCGAGCGCGGCCTGTGGAACACTTTCCGTACCTGCGGTCGTGACGACCAGCAGGGCGCGGTTGCCGGCCAGTACATCTTCGATCATTTCAAGGACGCCAAGGTTGCCGTCGTGCATGACAAGACGCCTTATGGCCAGGGTCTTGCCGACGAAACCAAGAAGAAGATGAATGCTCTCGGCCTGACCGAAGTGGTTTATGAAGGCATCACCCCCGGTGAGAAGGACTATTCGGCCCTGATCGCCAAGATGAAGGAAGCGGGCGTGACCTTCGTCTATTACGGCGGTCTGCATACGGAAGCCGGCCTCATCCTGCGCCAGATGGCCGACCAGGGCCTCAAGGCTCCGATGATGTCGGGTGACGGCATCACCTCCAACGAACTTGCCTCGATCGCCGGCGACGCCGTCAACGGCACCTTGATGACCTTCCCGCCGGATCCGCGCAACAATCCGAACGCCAAGGATGCGGTTGCCAAGTTCCGTTCTGCCGGCTTCGAACCGGAAGCCTATACGCTCTACTCCTATGCTGCCGTGCAGATCATCGCCGACGCAATCAAGGCTGCCGGCGACAGCGACCCGACGAAGGTTGCCGATACGATGAAGGCCAAGGGTCCGTTCAAGACCGTCATCGGCGACATCGGTTTCGACTCTAAGGGCGATATCACCCGTCCCGATTACACCATGTATGAGTGGAAGAAGGGCGCCGACGGCAAGTACAACTACTTCGAAATCGGCCTGAAGTAAGATCCGATTTCATCAGGGAATGCTTGAGCCCRGCGGCGACGCCGGGCTTTTTTGCGGGTAGGCGCAGGTGGTTCACCCCTCCCCAACTTCGGCCAAGGGTTCGCTATGCTCACCCGGCCTTCGTATCCTCTCCCGCAAGGGGCGAGGAAAAACTCGCGGCAGCGCCCTTGCATCAACCGCGACGTTGAGTTTGGCTGCGAGAGTGCAGCGAGTCTTCCTCGCCCCTTGCGGGAGAGGATAGCAAGGCCGTGAGAGGCGTAGCCGATCACTTGGCCGCGCTTGGTGAGGGGTGACTGGCACTGGCAAAAAGGAAAGCGGGCCTCTCGACCCGCTTCCCGCATATCTTGAAATCCAGTTCGACTTACTTCGAAGCGGCTGCCGTGATCTCGTCCGTGTAGGCGCCGACCGGCTTGTCTTTGATGATCTTCTGGTCGAGCAGCGCCTTCTCCGTGCGGTCGTAGAGCGCATGGTCGAGCTTGCCGTCGGCATTGCCGAGCAGTTTTGCCACTTCACCCATCATCCGCTTCTGGTGGTTTTCGTCCTGGCCGCCATTGTCCATGACGATACCGGCGGCTTCGTCCGGATGTTCCTGGGCGTATTTCCAGCCCTTCATCGAGGCACGGACGAACTTGACCATCTCGTCCTTGAACTTCGCGTCCTTGAGCTTGTCTTCCATGGCATAGAGGCCGTCTTCCATCAGGTCGTTGCCCATGGCGGCATAGTTGAAGACGATCAGGTCGTCGGGCTTGAAGCCGGCGTCGATCAGCTGCCAGTATTCGTTATAGGTCATGACCGAAATGCAATCGGCCTGCTTCTGGATCAGCGGCTGTACGTCGAAGGACTGCTTGAGCACGGTCACGCCGTCCTTGCTGCCGTCTGTCTTGAAGCCGAGCTTGTTCATCCAGGCATAGAACGGATATTCGTTGCCGAAGAACCAGACGCCGAGCGTATGGCCGGGGAAATCCTTCTCGGTCTTGATCGGGCCGTTCTTGGGGCAGACGAGCTCCATGCCGGCCTTGGCGAAGGGCTGGGCGATATTGACGAGCTTGACGCCCTTTTCGCGGGCAGCGAGCGCGCCGCCGGCCCAGTCGACGATCACATCGGCACCGCCGCCGGCAATCACCTGTTCCGGCGCGATATCCGGGCCGCCCGGCTTGATGTCGACGTCGAGACCTTCATCGGTATAGAAGCCTTTATCCTTGGCGACGAAGTAGCCGGCAAACTGAGCCTGGGCCACCCATTTGAGCTGCAAAGTCAGCTTGTCGGCGGCGAGCACGCTGCCGGCCATCAGCGACATGGCAAGTGCGAGTGTGAGTTTCATCGTCTTTTTCATGTTTTCTTCCCCTTGGTTGTGGCTCTATCGATAAGACGGATGCCAGAAAGTCACGGCGCGTTCGAGAAGTGCGATTGCGCCATAGAACAACGACCCGACAATGGCCGCAAGGGCTATTTCGGCCCAGACCATGTCAAGGTTCATCCGACCCACTTCGGTCGAGATTCGAAAGCCCATGCCGACCACCGGCGTGCCGAAAAATTCGGCCACCAACGCGCCGATCAGGGCGAGCGTCGAGTTGATTTTCAACGCGTTGAAGATGAAGGGCATGGCCGCCGGCAGGCGTAGCGAAAGCAGTGTCTGCCAGTGGCTGGCGCCATAGGTGCGCATCAGATCGCGCTCCATATGGCCGGCTGCGGTCAGGCCGGCCAGCGTGTTGACCAGCATCGGGAAGAAGGTCATGACGATGACCACGGCGGCCTTGGATTGCCAGCCGAAGCCGAACCAGATGACCATGACCGGCGCCACGCCAATGATCGGTAAAGCCGAGACGAGATTGCCGATCGGCAACAGCCCGTTCGACAGGAAACGGTAGCGATCGGCCAGCACCGCGACCAGGAAACCGGCGCCCGAGCCGACGACGAAACCAAACACGACAGCCTTCAAGACGGTCTGCTGGAAGTCGGCGGCGAGGATCGGCAGCGATGCCATGATACGCACGCCCACGGCGGATGGCGGCGGCAGCAGCACGAAGGGAATGCCGGCGCCGCGGGTGAGCGCCTCCCAGAGGATCAGGATCCAGACGCCGAACAAAGCCGGCACCATGATGCGCCCAAGAATGCCGCCACCTGAGCGCTTCGAACCATCACCGGACAGCACGGTCACGAGCCGCCAGGCGAGCAGCCAGCAGGCGATGAGGATGAGGAAGAAGCTCGCGGTGGCAGTCCCTTCTGATCCGGCAATCGTGGAGATCAGCTCGAAGACCGCGATATGGGTCAGCAGGAACAGCGCCCAGATGCCGGCCTCGCGGCCAAAATTGATTACTGATGCCAGGATGGCGGCAGCCGTGACCACCAGGATTGCGGTCGTGGTTTCCTCCGACGCCGTCTTGCTCAGCGGCAGGAGGAAAAGTGCTGCGATGAAGAGGAGCGTGGCAAGGACCGATTGCCAGTGAAGTGTCAGCGATCTCATGACGGCCGTGCTCCCATGCCCTTGGCGGTCAGCTTGGCGACGATGTCGACGACAGTGACCAGGATAACGGCGACGATGGAGCCGGCGATCAGTGCCGCCCAGACGTCGATCGTCTGGCTGTAATAGGAGCCGGCGAGCAGTTTCGAGCCGATCCCGGCGACAGCGCCGGTTGGCAATTCGCCGACAATGGCGCCGACCAGGCTGGCGGCGACCGCGACCTTGATCGAGGTGAAGAAGAACGGCACCGAAGCCGGAACCCTGAGCTTCCAGAAGGTTTGCCATTGGGTGGCGTTATAGGTGCGCATCAGGTCGAGATGCAGGATTTCCGGCGAACGCAGGCCCTTGACCATGCCGACGGCGACCGGGAAGAAGGACAGGTAGGTCGAGATCAGCGCCTTGGGAAAGATGCCGGTAATGCCGACCGCGGCGAGCACGACGATGATCATCGGCGCCACGGCGAGGATCGGGATCGTTTGCGAGGCGATGATCCAGGGCAGGAAGGAGCGCTCCAGCGCCGGCACATGCACGATGCCGACGGCGATCACGATGCCGAGTGCGGTGCCCATGGCGAAGCCGAGCAGGGTGGAGGAGAGCGTCACCCAGCTATGGTAGACGAGGCTGCGCGCGGACCATGGTTTGACGGTGAAAATGTTCTTGTAGAGGTTTTCCGCGACCTGGTGCGGTGCCGGCATGGTCGGCTTGGGCTGCGACCAGGTTTTCTCGATCAGCTGGACCGTGGTCGAGGTAACGCCCATGCGCTGATCCTGATCGCGCTGGAAGGGTGCGTTCATGAAGATCGCGGCGATGTACCAGACGACGATGATAATGGCGGTGATCGTCAGCACCGGGATGACTTTATCGGCCGTGCGTGCGGGTTTATGCATCTCACGCCCCGCTTTGTTGCGGCCACATCATCAGCGTTACGGCGATGAGACCGAGCGCGATGCCGCCCATTTGAACCACGGAAATCCGTTCGCCGAAGAAGCCGAAGGCAATGAGATTGGCGAGCACCAATTGCGCGATCGCCGAAATCGAGATGGCAAGCCCCAGCCCGCCCTCACGCATCAGCCGGATCATGATCAGATTGCCGACGATGTAAAGCGACAGCGACAGCGCCACCCAAAGCACATTACTGGTTGAGACATAGAGGCGCGAGGCGGTGGAGGCGCTAGCAAAAATCACCGTGGAGACGCTGATCCAGAGAATAAAACCGAGCTTCATGGAAGGCTGCTTTCAAACATGTTCTTCATAGGAATGGCCAGCGCGCAGGCCTTCGCGGACGCGATGGGCGACTTCCAGAAATTCCGGCGATTCACGGATGTCGAGCGGGCGATGGCTCGGCAGCGGTGAATCGATGATGTCGGTGACGCGGCCCGGGCGCGGGCTCATCACCACGATCTTGGTCGAAAGGTAGACAGCCTCGGGAATCGAATGGGTGACGAAACAGATGGTCTTGTTGGTGCGGTCCCAGAGTTTCAACAGTTCTTCGTTGAGATGGTCGCGGACGATCTCGTCGAGTGCGCCGAAGGGTTCGTCCATCAGGAGAAGATCAGCGTCGAAAGCGAGCGCGCGGGCGATCGAGGCGCGCTGCTGCATGCCGCCGGAGAGCTGCCAGGGGTATTTCTTGCCGAAGCCTTTGAGGTTGACGAGGTCGAGGACGCGCTCGATGCGTGCTTTGCGCTCGCGCTTGGGGTAGGCCATGATTTCGAGCGGCAGGGCGATGTTCTTCTCGATCGTGCGCCAGGGATAGAGCGCAGCGGCCTGGAAGACGTAGCCATAGGCGCGGTGATGGCGCGCCTGTGATGGCGTCATGCCGTTGACCAGAATGGAGCCTTCCGTCGGCTGTTCGAGATCGGCGATAGCGCGCAGGAATGTGGTCTTGCCGCAGCCGGACGGACCGATGAAGGATACGAAGTCACCCTTCTTGATATCCAGGTCGACGCCGGTCAGCGCCGTTACCGGTCCGTCATTGGTCTCGAACGTGAGCCCGAGCCCGCGCGCCGCCACCACGGTTTGATTGGATTTCGTCATGTTCACCCAGTATGTTCTTGTCGTTCCCCGAGCGGTTCGACCGCCCTTTGATTTATTTGGAAGAGGTATTTCTATGTCATCATCCGAGCTTCCCGAATGCAAGCTGATCCGTCCCCAAATTCCCTATGACGGCAAGCAGGGTTTTTCCTACCTCGAAGGCATATCGAAGGAATCCTCGGGCTCCAAGGGCATTGCCATGATGCTGCTCACCGTACCGCCGGGCGGCCGCGCCAAGGCGCATATGCATGAGGGGCATGAGACGGCGATCTTTGTTCTGTCGGGAGAAGTCGACACGTTTTATGGCGAAAAGCTCGAACATCGCGTCGTCACCAAGGCCGGTGACATGTTCTATATCCCGGCCGGCGTACCGCACCTGCCGGTCAACCGGTCGAAGACAGAGTCTGCGACTGCGGTGATTGCGCGGACGGATCCGAACGAGCAGGAAAGCGTGGTGCTGCTGCCGGAATTGGAGAAATTTGCGGATTGAGGTCATGCAAACCTCCATTTGCCAAACCCCAACCCGAAGCCGATGGCGCCGAAAAGATATGTCGCAATGATGCCTGCCGGCAGGGACGTCCATGCCATCCGCGCTAGGCCGTCGGTGATAGACGCACCACCACCCAGCAGGATGTTGAGTGTCATGAGGGCGATCGTCGGACAGAGGATGCCAACGATCATGAAGACAATCCAGTTGCGGGGCAGCAGGAACCGGAAGACAAGCGCGCCGACAATCGTATAGGGCAGTGCGAAGACCCCGCCAAAGACGAAGCCGACCACGCATAGTTGCCACATCTGGCGAGCCAATTGGCTGACATCTGCCGCCGGATCGACGAGGGACCCATCGGGGAAAAGACATTCAACCAGCGAGAACAGAAAGGTGCCTGCCGCGATTGCTACAACATATCCTAGCACGAAGCGTCCGGCGAGATTAAGCAGGCGTAAACTGCTTTGCATCGGCGCCGGATGTGGCTGTACATCGCTCATGGCTGCTCTCCCACTCGCTGCCTCATGAACGAGCGCCTGTTGTCGAGATGGCGATCTGCCCTTATTTGCATCGCTTGAACGGCCCCCATGACGTTCCGTCGCTGAAATCGACGCGGTAGCTGTCGTGGCCGGTGCGGATCACGTTCGCCGTCATCGTCGTCTCTCCCGCCTCGCCTTCGTCAGCGCAGGAGATCGTGGTGCTCACCGTGTTGCCGGACGTTTTATCGATGCTCTTGATACTGCAAAAGGCGACAGAGCTTCTGATAGCATCGCGCGTCAGGAGAATGAAATCGCTATCACCAGTCGATTCCTCGGTCTTGCCAAATTGGCACCCCAACTTGTCGCCATATTGACCATCGATGGCCAGGGATGCAGCCCCTGCGGAAAGCGGCGCCGCGCAGATCAACAAAAATGCGATGATGAGGCGGCACCGGCTCATATCAAACCCCGCTTGCCGGGATGCCGGCGCGCTGCACCTTGCGCGGCGCGGTGACCTCTTTCCACTTCGTCAGCGCGGACGACACCGCCGGGAAGGGTTCGCGGGCGACAAACTGGCCGTGGCCTTCGCGTGTCTTCACCGTCGCTTCCTCGATCGCGACATAGCCGCGGGTCAGGGTAAAGCGCGGCAGGCCGGTCACGGTCTTGCCTTCGAAGACGTTGTAATCGATCGCCGACTGCTGCGTTGACGCCGAAATCGTCTTCGAGCGGCTCGGGTCCCAGACGACGATATCGGCATCGGCGCCGACCAGGATCGCGCCCTTCTTTGGATAGATGTTGAGGATCTTGGCGATATTGGTCGAGGTCACGGCGACGAATTCATTCATCGTGATGCGACCGGTGGCCACGCCGTGCGTCCAGAGCATCGGCATGCGGTCTTCGAGACCGCCGGTGCCGTTGGGGATCTTGGTGAAATCGCCGACGCCGGTGCGCTTCTGCTTGGTGGTGAAGGCGCAGTGGTCGGTCGCCACGACCTGCAACGAGCCTGCCTGCAGGCCGGCCCAGAGGCTGTCCTGGTGGCGCTTGTCGCGGAAGGGCGGGCTCATCACCCGGCGGGCGGCATGATCCCAATCGGGGTTGGCATATTCGCTCTCGTCGAGCGTCAGATGCTGGATCAAGGGCTCGCCATAGACGCGCATGCCGTTCTGGCGGGCGCGACGGATGGCTTCATGCGCCTGTTCGCAGGAGGTGTGCACGACATAGAGCGGCGCGCCGACGGCGTTGGCGATGATGATGGCGCGATTGGTGGCCTCGCCTTCGAGCTCGGCGGGGCGGGAATAGGCATGCGCTTCGGGGCCGTTATTGCCTTCGCCGAGCAGCTTTGCCTGCAATTGTGCGACGACGTCGCCATTTTCCGCATGCACCAGCGGCAGGGCGCCGAGGGCTGCACAGCGCTGGAAGGACGAGAACATTTCGTCGTCGTCCACCATCAGCGCGCCCTTATAGGCCATGAAGTGCTTGAAGGTGTTGATGCCCTTTTCCTTGACGACGGTTTCCATCTCGTTGAACACCTGCTCGCCCCACCAGGTGACCGCCATGTGGAAGGAATAGTCGGCATTGGCGCGGGTCGACTTGTTGTCCCACATCTGCAGCGCTTCAAGCAGCGATTGGCCAGGCGAGGGCAGGCAGAAATCCACCACCATGGTCGTGCCGCCGGCAAGCCCTGCGCGGGTGCCGCTCTCGAAATCATCGGAGGAATAGGTGCCCATGAACGGCATTTCGAGATGCACATGCGGATCGATGCCGCCGGGCATGACATAGCAGCCGGTGGCATCGAGCGTCTCGTCGCCGGAAAGGTCTTGCCCGATCTCGACGATCTTGCCGCCGTCGATCTTCACATCAGCCTTGTAGGTCAGGTCGGCGGTGACGATGGTTCCGCCCTTGATGACTTTAGACATCTTCATTACTCCCAGTCAGATGGCTTTTCGCTTGGCGAATATAGAAGTCGTAGTGCTCGCTGAAGATGATCGGATTGAGTTTTTCGAGGCATGCTTCAAGCGCCCAAAGCGCAGTTCTTTCCGGTTCATCGAACAGTCCGATTTCATCGAGTTTTTTCTCCAATCGTTCCAGGCAATCCGAGAGAACCAGCAATTCGGCCATGCTCAAAAGCACCGGCACGTCCTGGCTCATGTCGATGGTCGGCCTCAGAGATACAGGTTCAAGCGTCATGCCTCGTCCTTGGCTGCTACGGCGACGACTTTCGAGTTTCCRCTCAATGCGGCTTTCAGAGCTACTGCAAACCAGATCACCATTGTCGGCAGAATGCCAAGCAGGAGAACAAATTCCAACGCGTCGAGATATTCTCCTCTTGCCGTTGACATATATTCGAACATGTCTGCCAAGCTATCTCCGGTCGCGCTTCTGACATTCCTTTGTCCCTGGTCGAACAGCTGCATCATGTTTTGATGCTCTCGCCAGAGACTAGTGTATGTGCTGCGCAGTTCGACGAGGTTGACGACCTTTACCAGCAACCCAATCCAGACCAGCGGGGCAAAGAGCCATATGAGCGCCAGCTCTGGAGACGGCTTTTTCACTCCACAATCCCTGCCGTCTCCACCACCGCGCGGAGTAGCACGTCGGCGCCGGCTGTGGCCCATTCCTTGGAGATGTCCTCGGCCTCGTTGTGGCTCAGACCGCCGACGCAGGGGCACATGACCATGGTGGCGGGCGCTACTTTGGAGGCCCAGCAGGCGTCGTGGCCGGCGCCGGAGATAATGTCCATATGGCTGTAGCCAAGATCTTCCGCGGCCTTGCGCACCGAGGCGACGAGGCCGGGGTCGAAGGTGACCGGGTCGAAATGGCCAACGGCCTCGATCGAACAGCCGACACCCAGCGCAGCACAAATGTCCGCCGCCTTGGATTCGATCTCGGCCCGCATCTTGTCGAGCTTGGCCTGTTGCGGCGAGCGGATGTCGACGGTGAAGATCACCGTGCCGGGCAGCACGTTGCGCGAATTGGGCGAGAATTTCACCTGGCCAACGCCGCCAACGCAGCCAGGCTGGTTTTCCATGGCGACGCCCTGGACCATTTCCATGATCCGGGCCATGGCGAGGCCGGCATTGACGCGCAGGTTCATCGGCGTCGAGCCGGTATGCGCCTCGCGGCCGGTGAGCGTGAATTCCAGCCACCACAGGCCCTGACAGTGGGTGACGACGCCGATCTGCTTGTTTTCGGCTTCGAGGATCGGTCCCTGTTCGATATGGTATTCGAAATAGGCATGCATCTTGCGCGCGCCGACCTGTTCGTCGCCGACCCAGCCGATGCGCTTCAACTCGTCGCCGAACAGCTTGCCGTCCGGGTCCTTGCGGCTATAGGCATAATCCTGCGTATGCACGCCGGCGAAGACGCCGGAGGCGAGCATGGCGGGGGCGAAACGGGCGCCTTCCTCGTTGGTCCAGTTGGTAACGACGATCGGGTGCTTGGTCTTGATGTCGAGATCGTTCATCGAGCGGACGACTTCCAGCGCCGAGAGCACGCCGAGCACGCCGTCATACTTGCCGCCCGTCGGCTGGGTGTCGAGATGCGAGCCGACATAGATGGGCAGCGCATCCGGATCGGTGCCGGGGCGGGTGGCGAACATGGTGCCCATCGTGTCGATGCCCATGGTCAGGCCAGCGGCGTCGCACCATGTCTTGAACAGGTGCCGTCCTTCATTGTCGCTATCGGTCAGCGTCTGGCGATTGTTGCCGCCCGCGACGCCGGGGCCGATCTTGGCCATGTCCATCAGCGAGTCCCACAGACGATCGCCATTGACACGCATATTTTCGCCGGGTGCAGCCACGATTCATTCTCCCTCGGGCGATCCGCCCGTTCCTGGCGCCTTGATCGGCGCAGCATGTTGTTCCCACGCGGTCTTTCGGGCTGTTGATTGTTGCTTTTCCCGAAATGGACAGTTGCGTTTCGGCGACGTTTTGTCCAATAATTTGACCGTTTGGTAAACATTACAATTTCTGACGCAGCACTCAAGCCGAAAAGAACGGATCTCTACAATTTTCGGCGTGGGATGAGGCAGGATCGGCAGACGTCATGGCAATACCCAGGGCAGCCCGGACACAGCGTCGCACGCGTATCCAGGAGGAGAAGGAAGAGCAGATCCTCGAGGCCGCCCTCGATGTCTTTTCCATGCATGGTTTCCGTGGCGCGACCATCGACCAGATCGCCGAGGTTGCCCGCATGTCGAAGCCGAACCTGCTCTACTATTTCCGCACCAAGGAGGCGATGCACCGGGCGCTGATCGAGCGCGTGCTCGACACCTGGCTGGATCCGCTCAGGGCCTTCGACGCTGAAGGTAGTCCCGAGGCCGAGATTCGATCCTATATCCGCCGCAAACTGGAAATGGCGCGCGATTTTCCACGCGAAAGCCGGCTCTTCGCCAATGAAGTGCTGCGCGGCGCGCCGCTGATCGAAGATGAACTCAAGGGGCCGCTGAAACAGCTGGTCGATGAAAAGGCGGAGGTGATCCGCGCTTGGGCCAAGGCCGGCAAGATCGCCAAATGCGACCCCTACCATCTGATCTTTTCCATCTGGTCGACGACGCAGCATTATGCCGACTTCGATGTGCAGGTGCGGGCGGTGCTAGGGCAGGAAAAGGCGGGTGAGGGGCGGTTCGAAGATGCGGCGCGCTATCTCGAACAGCTTTTCATGGGCGGGCTGAGTATTTCGAAGTAAGCGAGAGTATCATCTTTTTCCCTCCGATTCGCTCAAGATCTGCCGCCTCCAAATGCACTTCCTCGCCATCATCGAAGGCACGCTCGCGGCTTATCCGGTCAAGACGCTGGCGCTGCTGTTCATATCCATCCTGGTCGCCGGCGTCGCGCGCGGCTTTTCCGGTTTCGGTGCGGCACTGATTTTCGTGCCGCTGGCGAGCGCCTTGATAGGCCCGAAGATGGCAAACCCGATCCTGCTGGTGATCGATGCTGTTTGCGCTTCGAGCCTGCTGCCAGGCGCAACAGGCAAGGCGGACAAGAAGGATGTCGGTGCGATGTCGATCGGCGCTTTGTTCGGGGTGCCGGCCGGCGTCGTGCTGCTCGTGCATCTTGATCCGATCGTCGTGCGCTGGGTGATCTCGATCACCGCGCTCGGCTTTCTCGGACTGCTGATTTCCGGCTGGCGATATCGCGGCAAGCCTTACCCGCCGCTTGCGGCCGGGGTCGGGCTCGTGGCTGGAGTTTATAGCGGCGCAGCGCAGCTCGGCGGGCCGCCTGTGGTCGCCTATTGGCTGGGTGGTGCCAATTCGGTCGCGACTGTGCGGGCCAATATCGTGCTCTATTTTGCCATCTCGTCGATCTTCTCGGCTGTAAGCTATTATTATGCCGGCCTTTTCATCACCGACGTCTTCCTGTTGTCGGTGATCTGTGGTCCGCTCTACGCCATTGGCCTGTTTATCGGGGCGCGATCCTTCGGGCTTGCCAGCGAGCAGACGTTTCGGCGCATCTGTTACGTGCTGATCGGCGTGGCGGCGGTCAGCAGCCTGCCGCTACTCGACGGGTATCTGCGTTAGAGCTCAGTGACTAACCGATTTCGACACGAGATTGATGATCAGCACGCCGGCGATGATCAGCGCCAGACCGAT
The DNA here is from genome assembly GCF_056403555.1 of Rhizobium sp. P2_G2. NCBI lineage: Bacteria > Pseudomonadati > Pseudomonadota > Alphaproteobacteria > Hyphomicrobiales > Rhizobiaceae > Rhizobium > Rhizobium sp. P2_G2. Next base: position 67,509 of record NZ_JBFUFF010000012.1, on the reverse strand, counting down.
CACGGCCGCCAGGTCCAGCTTCTGGCCGAACAGCAGCCAGCCGGCCATGGCAACCAGCACGATGCCGGCGCCGGACCAGACCGCGTAGACGATGCCGACTGGCACCGTGCGGGTCACCAGCGACAGGAGATAGAAGGCAAGGCCGTAGCCGAGGATGGCGAGGACGCTCGGCATAAGACGGGTAAACCCGTCCGTCCGCGCCAAGGCGGAGGTGGCAATGACTTCGGCGACGATGGCAGCGGCAAGCAGGATATAGGTCATGATGGCAGCCTGAATATCGGTTGCTACCGCCTTTCGCTACTCTCGCGCCGGCAGAAATCGCCGCCGACAGATCATCGCGTCATTGCCGACGAGACGAGTCATTGGCTCACCTTCCTTCCCATCGTCAATTCCGCTCAAAAAATAAGCGTGCACAATATTTCACTTGAAATGTTTTGTGCTCGTTAGCCGGCTTGAAATTGGCCTGAACAGGTCTACATTGGAATCATCGTCAACGTAGTGAAAGGAAGGTGATCCAATGTCTAATGAGTTTGCGGTACTCGTGTCCGGCTTTGGAAAAGTGGTGAAGATTGCGGGGCAGCCCTCGCTCTGAACCCACCTTCCTTAGGGTCGCGCCAATGCGATCCGGCCTGACACAGGCCAATTCTCATGGGGGCCGCTTTAGAAAGCGGCCCTTTTGATTTTCTGGAGGTTCGATGCCCAAAGGCGGATTCCTGATGCGGCGGACCAGCCTGCCCGGGATCGAGGCAGTCGAGGCCGATAGCAATCATCGTTTTCCAAAACACACGCATGAGCAGTTCGGTATAGGGGTCATTTTGCGCGGTGCCCAGACGTCGCTCAGCGGTCGCGGCGTGGTGGATGCCGGGCCGGGCAACGTTATCACCGTCAATCCCGGCGAAGTGCATGATGGCCTGCCAATCGATGATCAGGGGCGGGCGTGGCGGATGCTCTATTTCGATCCGGCAATCATGCTCGATGTGCTCAGCGATATTTTCGACGAAAAGGGTGTCCAGGAATTCCACCATCCGGTGCTGGCGGACGGCATGGCTGCGACGCAATTTCTGACACTCTACGCGCTGGCGACCTCTGGCCAGACGAATGCGGCTTTAGCACAGCAAAACCGGCTTTTTCTTCTCATCGAGAGCCTGGTCTCCGATCACGGCGTGGAGGCAGCATATGGTGTCCCCGATGCGCTGCGCCGCGTGCGTGCGTTGCTCGATGACGTCCCCGCAGACGATGTCACGCTTGATGATCTGGCGCGGGTCAGCGGTCTCAGCCGCTTCCAGGTGCTGCGCGGGTTCTCGCGCCTGACCGGGCTGTCGCCGCATGCCTATCTGATGCAGAGGCGGGCGGATCGCGCCCGGCAATTCATCCGGCAGGGCATGGCGCTGGCGGAGACTGCCGTGGCGAGCGGCTTTGCCGACCAGAGCCATATGACGCGCATTTTCGTCGGCAAATATGGCGTGACGCCTGGCGTCTATGCCGCGGCTTTCCGCTGATCTGCAATCCTGTTCAAGACCGCTGGCACGGTTCCGGCTCATCTCTGCGGTGTCTCACAGGGAGGTCGCCATGAGCCCGGAATTTCTGATCACCAGTTTCATCATCGTTGCTTCGCCCGGCACGGGTGCGATCTTCACAATTGCCACCGGGCTTTCGCGCGGGGCGCGGGCGAGTATGGTCGCCGCCTTCGGCTGCACGCTCGGCATCGTACCGCATCTCGCTGCCGCGATCGGTGGGCTGGCGGTGATCCTGCATACGAGCGCGCTCGCCTTCGAACTGTTCAAATATCTCGGCGTCGCCTACCTGCTCTACATGGCCTGGCATTCCCTCAGGGAAGGCGGTGCGCTGAAGGTCGAGGGCGAGAAGAAGGAGCGTTCGGCGTTGCAGGTCATTGTGCATGCGGTGCTGATCAACATCCTCAATCCGAAATTGTCGATCTTCTTCCTTGCCTTCCTGCCGCAATTCGTCACCACGCGCGATCCGCATCCGCTTCAGAACATGCTGATGCTGAGCGGTGTGTTCATGGCGATGACCTTCGTCGTCTTCGCGCTCTACGGCCTGTTCGCCGCGTCGGTGCGCGACCGGATCATTTCGAGGCCGGCGGTAATGGCCTGGATGCGGCGAAGCTTTGCTGCTGCCTTCGTGCTGCTGGGGGTACGGCTGGCCTTGGCGGAGCGTTGAAGTTAAAAGCCCGCTTGTTTCTGATGTCGGAAAGCCAGAATGATGACTTGGTCAGTGGGCCGCTCGTAGATGTAAAGCGCCACATAGCCTGAGTCACCGAAGGGGATCAGCAACTCCCGGAGCTCGGTGTTTTTCGTTGATGGCCTTCCCATTTCAGGAGAGGTCTTTAGCGACATGAAATGTGCAGTGATCTCAACAAATGCACGTTTTGCTGCTTCCGGATTTTTCGATGTCAGGAATTTTCGGCAGCGATCAATGCCTCGCCGTGCTGTTTCGGTAATGATTACTTGTGGCATTCGGGTGGATCAGTCTCTTCGTCCGTGCCCCAGCCTTTCAGCCAATCGTGTACTTCTTCGACCGTCAGATGCAAGCCGGTTTCCTTGTAATGCTGCCAAGATGCGAGCGCCTCCTTTTCGAACGAGGACCTCGCTTCTTCCGCCTCGACATATTGCCGGATAGCCTCCTTCATGATCCAGTGAGGCGAACGCTGCTGCTCTTCCGCCAGGGCGCGAACACGCTCTTTCATCGCGTCGTCAAGTTTGATGGAAAGTGCCATTGTCGCTTCCGGTATTACCTATCGATACCCACAGTATACCTGATCTCGCTGCAATGTCGACATCGTGCGGGTGAACCCACCGACCCATAGAGTCGTTACCGCCGATGTGGGCAAATCACTACTGCTTGAAACTGTCACGCTTCGGTATATCTCTTGGCTATGCGCGCTTCCGACCTGCTTCTGCCGATGCCGCAGGGCCTCTATTGCCCGCCCGGCGACTTTTATATCGATCCCGTTGTGCCGGTGGCGCAGGCGCTGATCACGCATGGCCATTCCGATCATGCGCGTTCCGGCCATGCCAAGGTGCTGGCGACGGCTGAGACGCTCGACATCATGGCAATCCGCTATGGCGACGGTTATGCCGGGCAAAGGCAGGCGGTGCGGCTCGGCGAAGTGATGGATATGAATGGCGTCACGGTGAAATTCGTACCCGCCGGGCATGTCCTCGGCTCCGCGCAGATCGTCGTCGAGAAGGACGGCATGCGCATCGTTGCCTCCGGCGACTACAAGCGGCGAAAGGATGCGACCTGCCTGCCGTTCGAGCCGGTCGAATGCGATGTGTTCATCACCGAGGCGACGTTCGGGTTGCCGGTGTTCCGCCATCCTGACGATGGCGATGAGATCGGGCGGCTCTTGCATTCCGTGGCGCAGTTTCCAGAACGTACGCATCTGGTCGGCGCCTATGCGCTCGGCAAGGCGCAGCGGGTGATCAGCCTGCTCAGACAGGCGGGCTATGATCGGACGATCTATATCCATGGGGCGCTGGAGAAGATTTCTTCCTATTACCAGAGCCGCGGCGTGGATCTTGGCGAACTGGCGCCGGCGACGCTGGAGAAGGGCAACAAGGCGGATTTTGCCGGCGAAATCATCGTCTGCACGCCATCGGCCTTTTCCGACCGCTGGGCGCGGCGGTTTGCCGAACCAGTCACCTGCTTTGCCTCCGGCTGGATGCAGATCCGCCAGCGCATAAAGCAGCGCGGTGTCGAACTGCCGCTGGTGCTGTCGGATCATTCCGACTGGGACGAGTTGACGGAGACGATCACTGAGACCGGCGCCTCGGAAATCTGGGTGACGCATGGCCGCGAGGAGGCTTTGGTGCGCTGGTGCGAATTGCACCAGATTTCCGGCCGGCCGCTGCATCTGGTGGGCTATGAGGACGAGGCGGAATGAAGGCGTTTTCCGAACTCATCGACCGGCTGGTGCTGACGCCATCGCGCAACGGCAAGCTCAAATTGCTGAAGGATTATTTCGCCGAGACGCCCGATCCCGACCGCGGCTATGCGCTGGCGGCGCTGACCGATGGGCTCGACATTCCGGCGGTCAAGCCGGCCCTGCTCAGGGCGCTGGCAGTCGAGCGGATCGATGAGGTTCTGTTCGCCTATAGTTACGACTATGTCGGCGACCTCGCTGAAACGGTGTCGCTGGTCTGGCCGGAGAACGAGGTTCTGGCCGACCTCGATCCTCTGCCGCTCTCCTTTGTCGTCGAGACGCTGATGAAGGCGTCGAGGACCGAGGCACCGAAGAAATTCGCGGCCATCCTCGATCAGCTCGACGCGCCGGGGCGTTATGCGGTGATCAAGCTGGTCACCGGCGGCTTACGCATCGGCGTGTCTTCGGGGCTGACGCGGCAGGCGCTGGCGGATTTCGGCGGCCAGGACGTGGTCGAGATCGAAGAACTGTGGCACGGGCTGAAAGTGCCCTACACCGATCTGTTCGCCTGGCTGGAGGGCAAGACCGGCAAGCCCGAGAATGCCGCCAAGGCACTGTTCCGGCCGGTCATGCTTGCCAATGCGGTGCAGGACGGTGATCTCGATGGCCTGAGCCCCGAAGACTATCGCGTGGAATGGAAATGGGACGGCATCCGCGTGCAGGTGAGTTCCGAGGGCGGCGTGCGAAAGCTCTATTCGCGCAGCGGCGACGAAATCTCCGGCGCCTTTCCTGACTTGATGGCAGCGATCGATTTCGAGGCGGTGATCGATGGCGAGCTCCTGGTCGGCAAGCCGCCGGGCTATGTCGGCACGTTCAGCGAATTGCAGCAGCGGCTGAACCGCAAGACGGTGTCGGCCAAGACGCAGGCGCAATATCCGGTCTTCGTACGCTGCTATGACCTTCTCATGGAAGGCGGTGAGGACACACGCGACCTGCCGTTTGACCAGCGTCGCGCTCGGCTGGAGACGCTGGTCGCAAAACTCGATCCGGATCGCTTCGACCTGTCGCCGCAGCTCGATTATGACAGCTGGCAGCATCTCGACGACCTGCGCCGCAAGCCGATCCACCCGATCATTGAAGGCGTGATGCTCAAGCACAAGGATTCGCCCTATCTGCCGGGTCGCAAGAAGGGGCCGTGGTTCAAATGGAAGCGCGATCCGCACACGATCGATGCGGTGCTGATGTATGCCCAGCGCGGTCACGGCAAGCGCTCGAGTTTTTATTCCGACTATACGTTCGGCGTCTGGCAGGAAGAGGAAGGCATCCGCACGCTGGTTCCGGTCGGCAAGGCCTATTTCGGCTTCAGTGACGAGGAACTGGCCCAGATCGACAAATATGTGCGCGACAACACGATCGAGCGGTTCGGGCCGGTGCGTTCGGTCAAGGCGACCGAGGAGCACGGGCTGGTGTTTGAAGTGGCGTTCGAAGGCATTGCGCGCTCGACCCGGCACAAGTCCGGTGTGGCGATGCGGTTTCCGCGGATTTCGCGGCTGAGGTGGGACAAGCCGGCGGCGGAGGCCGATACGATCGAGACGCTGGAAGCGATGCTGGACGAGAAGGCGGTATCGCCGACCGCCTGAGGCACTGGCGCCTCAAGAAATGGCGATGATTTCCAGTTCCTGATCGCCCACGGTCACGACGTCGCCAACAGACTTTCCCATGAGACCTCTCGCCACGGGCGAGACGAAGGAGATCGATCCCGCCTTGGGATCGGCCTCATCCTCGCCGACGATACGATAGGTCTGCACGCGCCCGTCGTCGCGGCTGAATTTGACCGTATTGCCAAAGGCGACGATGTCGAACGTGGTCGGGTCGGCGATGACCTGGGCCGTGCGCACGCGCTCGGTGAGATAGCGGGCATCGCGCAGCGGAATGGCCGCCTGCCGCCGGCGCTCATTGACATCCTCGATCCCGCTTACCGCGTCATAGGCCATGCGCGCCTCCCGAAGCTGCTGCTCCAACGCCTTCAACCCGGCCTCCGTCACGAGGTTGGGGTGCGGGGAGATGGCACGGTCGGGAAGCAGGGTTTCCGAAGCGGTTTCGGCACTCTCTTCCTTCGTGAAGGCAACGCTCAATTGTCGAACTCCCATTCGATTGCCGCGAACTCCGGCCGCGGCTGATGCGCAAGCCCGCAAGCTTGCCAGATACATAGATAGGATGGCAACCTGAGAAATCGAACTTTTCGGAGTGCGATGAGCGGTGGTCGACCTCCGCGCTCGTCAGTTCTCTTCCCCATCGTCCAGCTTCTGCGTCGCCGCCAGCACGGATCGCAGCGCATTTCTGAGCGCCTCGATCTCCTCCGGGCTCGTCAGTTCCGCCCAGCGCGCGTCGACGGCGCGACCGGCGGCGCGGGCGATGGGGCTGATCTTCTTGCCGCGTTCGGTGACGAAGACCAGTCGCGCACGCTTGTCGCTAGGGTCAGGTCTGCGTTCGACAAGCCCGAGTTTTTCCAGCTCCTCGATGGTCTGCGTCATGCTCTGCTTGCGCACATGCGCAAGCTTTGTCAGTTCGGCAACCTGGATGCCCTCGGGTGGCACGAAGGTGAAGACATTGGCGTAGTGCGGACGCAGGTCGCCGAAACCTTCCTCGGCAAGCTTGGTGTCCACGGCCAGCGTCCATTGCTGATAGGTGAGCCTGAGCAGCAGGCCGAGCGAATTGTAATGCGAATTTTCCGTCATCGATATTGACAGGTACCTGACTAAATTCCATATTGGTCAGGTACCTTACTATATTGGTTCCGGAAAGGACAGTCCCATGCCCGACATCAATGTGCTTGCCTCCCATATCCATTATGAAGACTGCGGCGAAGGCGTGCCCTTCGTTTTCCTGCATGGCAACCCCGCCTCGTCCTTTGTCTGGCGCAAGGTGTTGCCGCATTTTGCCGATGTCCGCTCGCTGGCGCCGGACCTGATCGGCATGGGCGGTTCCGGCAAGCCGGAGATCGACTACAGTTTTGGAGATCATGCCGCCTATATCGACGCCTGGATGGATGCGCTCGGGCTCGATGGCGTTGTTCTTATCGGCCATGACTGGGGCGGGGCGCTGGCCTTCGACTGGGCCTCGCGGCATCCCGAGCGCGTGCGCGGTGTTGCCTTCATGGAGACGATCATCCGGCCGATGGGCTGGGACGACCTGCCCGGCGCCGGCTCGCGGCCGCGCTACGAAATGCTGCGTTCGCCGGCCGGTGAGCAGAAAGTGCTGGACGAGAATTTCTTCATCGAACAGGCCTTGCGCGCCACGATCATGAGCGGCCTGAGTGATGCCGACCTCGACGTCTATCGCGCGCCTTATCCGACGCGCGAAAGCCGCCGACCGCTGCTCGCCTGGCCGCGGTGTACACCGATCGAGGGCGAGCCGAAGGATGTCGTGGCGCGGGTCGAGGCCTATGACCGCTGGCTGGCAGCCAGTCCTGACGTGCCGAAACTGCTGCTGACATTCGAGGGCAGTCCGGAGACACTGCTGATCGGCCCGGCAATGATCGACTGGTGCTGCGGCAATATCGCCGGCCTGGAGGTGGCCGGCTGCGGACCGGCAAAGCATGTCGTGCCGGAGGACCAGCCGGATGCGATTGCGCACGCGGTGATCGGCTGGGCAGAGGGGAAGGGGCTTATGCGCTCTCGCAACAACATTGGCATCGGAAATGATCGGCCAAATGAGGCGAATCTGACCATCGCCTAAAGGCCTCGATCGCCTGTTTGAGGATGACGCAAGCCTCTCTCGGGAGGTTGCGACGATAAATTAGATGCGGAACCATTCTTTTCGACGTTGCGTTTGGCAGGCATTGCCAACCGTAGCGGAGCGGAGCATGAATCCCCAACCAACCGATATCCTTGTCGCCGTTCGCGCGGCGATCGCGCAGGCCGGCGCGCTGTTGGTGCAGTATTCCTTCTCGATTGTCGGTGCTTTCGTGCTGCTGGTGGCCGGCTGGGTTGCGGCACGCTACCTGCATCGCTGGGCGCTGTCCGGCATGCAGCGCATCCATGGTTTCGACGTCACGCTGGCGCATTTCCTGTCGAACATCATCCGCTACGCCATAATGATCATGGTGCTGATTGCGGTGCTCGGCCAGTTTGGGGTGCAGACGGCCTCGATCCTGGCCGCGCTCGGCGCCGCCGGCCTGGCGATCGGACTTGCGCTCCAAGGCACGCTGCAGAACATCGCTGCCGGCATTATGCTGTTGATTCTCAGGCCATTCCGGGTCGGCGAAACGATAGAGGCGGGCAATGTCTCGGGCACGGTGCAGGAAATCGGTCTCTTCGCCACCGAACTCCGGACCGGCGACGGGCTTTACCTGATCGCGCCGAATGCGACGCTGTGGAACACGCCGGTCAAGAATTTCAGCCGCCTGCCGACGCGGGGGCTCAGCCTGGCGATTATCGTCCCGGCTGATACCGATGTGCGGCAGGCCGATACCATCCTGCGCGGCATTGCCACCCGTGACCAACGGGTGATGACCAATCCCGCGCCGTCGGTCGGCGTTTCGGAGGTGACGCAGGACACGCTCAAGCTGACGCTCAGCGCCTGGACCAGCAGTTTGGACCATGGCAGCGTGTCGCAGAATCTCGCCAAATCCGCCAAGATCGCGCTCGACCAGCTTCGCGGCGCAAAGTCCGAGACGGAGCCGGAAGAGAAGGTGCGCGTCGAGCCGCCGCCGGAGCCGCGGGCAGCGCAGCGGGCGCGCTGAGGTGGATCATTCCACCGTCCGAATGCTTGGAGCACCATCGATCGACAGCGTTATCCTGCCGCGGCCGGAATGGGTGAGGCGCACCGGGAACTGCTTCGCCTCTAGTCGCCGCCTCAGCAGCAGTAGCCGGGTTTCGAGATTGTCCTTGAGGTCGGGCAGGCGCAGCCCATCCGCCAGCCGGATTTCGCGATTGCTGAATTCCGTGCGGCCTTCCCGAAGATGGCGGTCGATCAGGAAGGCGAGCAGCCGGCCTGCGACACCCTTGATGACGTAGTTGTTGTCGATGAAGACGCTGTCGTCGAAGCTGTGATGGACGATCTGCACCGTCCTTCCGTTCGGCCGGACGCTCGGCGGCGATTCGGCTTCGGCCTCAACGTCATCATCGGCGTCCGCCAGCGCCAGGGCAGCCGCCGCCTGCCGCGCCAGCATTTCGATCGCCGTCACGTCCTCGTCACGGAAAGCCATGCGCTCGCGGCTTTCGACGAAGATGACGCCCCGCACGTTTGCGCGGACGATCATCGGCACCGCGAGCTGGCTCATTGCATCGGCGAGCCGCGGGAAAAGAATGGTGCGGGTGAGATTCTCGTCGCGGTTCGATTCCTTGATGATCGCCTGGCCGAAACGCTCGATCCGGCTCATGTCGCTGACCTTGATCGAACGGCCATGGGCGGCGGCCGAGGCGATCAGGTCGTCCTTGTTGCGAATTTCGGAACCGAGGCCTGATGTCTCGTAGCCGATGCTGCCGACCGTGGTCAGCGTGCCGCATTCGGCATCGTTGAGCAGGATCAGTGCGCTTTCGCAGCGCAGTTCGCGATGCAGACCGCAGAGCAGGGCGTCGATAATCCCATCAGCGCGCGTTTCCGCCTCGATGGCCTTAGCGACGTTGGCGACCTCGGCAAAGCTTACTGGCCGGCGTCTGGGCGTCGCGGTGATCTCGGCGGCGGAGGGCACGGCACGCAGTGACAGGACCTCAAAAATGTCGGCGCTCTTCAGCCGCATGATACCGGCCATGCCGACCTGGGCGCTGCTCGCCTTGAGCTGCAGCGCGATGCGCTCGAACAATTCGCCCTCGTCGACCGAGCGCTCGAAGCGAATATCGAGCGTATATTGCTGGCCGTCATTGCCGTCGACCAGCAGCAGGGTGACGTGCGGATTGGCGCGGATATTGGCGAGCGTCTTGGCGAAGAACTGGTTGGAAAGCGCGACATGGTGTTCGTCCACCATGACCACATGCGAGAGATAGGAAATGTTCGGGGTGCCGTCCGCCGAGGTGGTGGCGACGATCGATGGGATCACGCCTTCGAAGCAGCCATGCAGGTCGGATAAACGAAGGCTCATCGACGCGACCCCGCCAACATGCCGGCATTGGGCCCAGGCGTCTGCACATAGACCTCGCTAACATTGAGCGTTGCCAGCAGCGGTTCACGGGTCGTCAGCCACGGGCCGATGAGATTGCGCGGTACGCCGAGGCCGTGCAGTTCCGCTTCCATGCTGCGGATGTAGCCGTCCGATCGTTCGATCTCAGTCGGCTTCGGCATGCTGACCCAGGCCTTGCCCTTGATCTGGTAGGAGGTGTATTTCGAAGGGCTGACTACGGTCACTGCCATCCTGCCGGTCTCGTGGATATTCTGTGCAGTTTCCGGCCATTGCCAGGCGGAAAAGACGATTTCCAAATGGCCTTCCTGCTCGGCTTCATGGACGCCCATACCGCGCGCGATTGCGGGCCTAAGATCGGTGCTCGCCGTGCCGAGAATGATCATCAAGGGTTCGCGCAGGAACTGTTTCAGGCTCTCGCTGAGTTGCACGTCCATCCCCCAATTGCTTCTCGAAATGTTGTTTAGCAAAGATTTAGGAAACGTACATCGGGGGTTAGGGACCATTTAGGAACGGGCAGACGGAGAAGCAGGTATCGAGCTTTCATCGCAAATTCGTGGAGCTCAACCATGCAGAACGTCATTCCCCATATCATGCCTTCCCGCACCGTCGCCGTCATCGGCGCCGGCCCTGCCGGTCTTGCGGCTGCCCGCTGGCTCACGCAGCGCGGCTTCGAGCCGATCATCTTCGAAGCCTCCGCTGGTCTCGGCGGTCAATGGAACCAGGGTGCGGTGCATAGCGCCGTCTGGCCTGGCATGCGCACCAATACCAGCCGGATCATGACTGCTTTTTCCGATCTCGATTATCCCGAGGGCACGGCGACCTATCCGCGCCACGACGAGGTTCTGGCCTATCTCCAAGCCTATGCCGAAAAATTCGACCTCACCCGGCTAATCCGCTTCGGCACGCCCGTGAAACTGCTCGACCGGGCGCCCGGGCAAGGCTGGGTGATCCATTCCAGGCAAGATGGCCATCCGCATGCGGAAGTCTTTGCCCAGGTCGTGGTGGCGAGCGGCCGGTTCGACAAGCCGCGGCTGCCCGATATTGCCGGTCTCGAAGGCTTCTCCGGCGACCTGGATGTGATCCACACGAAGGATTATCGTGGTGCGCAGGTCTATGAAGGCAAGACCGTTCTGGTCGCCGGCTGCTCGATCAGTGCGCTGGAGATCGCCTCCGACCTGGCATATGGCGGCGCCAAGGGTGTGGTCGCCAGCTATCGGCGGCAGCGCTATGTCCTGCCGAAGCTGATTGCCGGCGTGCCGACCGACCATGTGATGTTCACCCGTGCAGCGTCGCTGGCTGGCAAGGCGGTTCCGTTCGAAATGCTGGCGGCGGGAATGAAGGAGAAAGTGGTGTCGGTGTCAGGCTGCCCAAGCCGGTTCGGTGCAATGGTGCCGCACCAAAACATCTTCGCTGCCGGCATCACCCAATCCCAGCATTTCCTGCCCGCCGTGGCCGAGGGGCGGATCAAGGTCGCGCCGTGGATCGAGCGCATTGATGGACGTACGGTTCTGTTCAAGGACGGCACCATTGCCGAGGCCGATGGCATCATCTGCGGCACCGGCTATGACATCTCGCTGCCCTGGGTGGCGCCTGCGATCGCAGAGACGCTTGCGATCGAGTGCGACCGCATCGATCTCGCCCAGCATACATTCCATCCCGAGCTGCCGGGGCTGGCTTTCCTCGGCCTCTATGACGCGATAGGTCCGACCTTCCCGGTCATGGAACTGCAGGCGCGTTGGGTTGCCGCGGCGTTGTCGGGCACGGTGCCAATGCCGTCGGCCGACACCCTGCGGCATGGCGTCGAGGTCGCGCGTGCCGGCCGTGCCGGTCCTGCCGGCGTGCCGATGCACGATCTGGCGCTCTTGTTCGCTGGCAATGCCGGCTGTGAGCCGAGCCTGATGGCGAGGCCGGAATTGCAGCGAGCACTCCTCTCCGGACCGCTTTCGGCGGTCTCGTTCCGGCTCGAAGGGGCCGACATCCTGCCTGATGCTGTCGAGCGAACCAAGGCAGCAGCCGCGGCTTTCGGCCATATCGCCTCCAGTGACTCTACGCCGGAGGAAAGCAAGATGCTGTCGATCATCCTGCCGGAGATGCAGGCGGCCTGATCCCGCTGGCAATTCCGGATGCAGCCCGGGCGGTCTATGCCCCCGCCTGGGCTGCATAATTCGGACGGTCGGCGTCGCGCCACCACCGATACGAAAGGTCGTGCCGGTGGAGTGGGGGCGCAGTTATTCTGTTGCTTGACGGGCATCACCTGTAATCGACGCACCGTTGGAGACGGCCCCTCATCCGGCTGCCGCCACCTTCCCCCGTTGAAACGGGGAGAAGGGACTTGTGGCAATGTCGGTGCCCCATCTGCCTTCGCCCCGCGGGCGGGGAGAAGGTGCCGGCAGGCGGATGAGGGGCCGGCCGCAGCAGTGGATCCAATGACGGGCGGTGCCCGTCCATCAGCTCAAAACAACTACTCCGCTGCCTGCTTTGCCATCGGATTGTTCGGATGCGTGGTCCAGTTGGCATAGGTATCGCTGACCACCTTGCCCGTCCGCTTGTCCATTTCACCCGCCGCGAGCTGCTCCATGGAGATACAGTTCTCGACCGGACAGACATCGACGCAGAGATTGCAGGCGACGCATTCTTCCTCGATCACTTCGAAATGGCGCACGCCGTCCTTCATCGACATGATCGCCTGGTGCGAGGTGTCCTCGCAGGCGGCATAGCAGCGGCCGCACTTGATGCAGGCGTCCTGGTCGATCTTGGCCTTGGCGATGTAGTTGAGGTTGAGATACTGCCAGTCGGTGACGTTGGGCACGGCGCGGCCGCGGAAATCTTCCAGCGTTGCATAGCCCTTCTCGTCCATCCAGTTTTCCAGGCCGGTGATCATCTCCTCAACGATTTTGAAGCCATAGGTCATGGCGGCGGTGCAGACCTGGGCATTGCCGGCGCCGAGCATCATGAATTCGGCGGCGTCGCGCCAGGTGGTGATGCCGCCGATCGCCGAGATCGGCAGGCCGCGGGTTTCCGCATCGCGGGCGATTTCGGCCACCATGTTCATGGCGATCGGCTTGACGGCCGGGCCGCAATAGCCGCCATGCGTGCCCTTGCCGTCGATCGACGGCGTGGGGGAACAGGTGTCGAGATCGACGCCGGTGATCGAGTTGATCGTGTTGATGAGCGACACCGCATCGGTGCCGCCAGTGCGGGCGGCGCGGGCCGGGCGGCGGATATCGGTGATGTTGGGGGTGAGCTTGGTGATCACAGGCATGCGCGAATATTGCTTGCACCAGCGCACGACCATTTCGATATATTCCGGCACCTGGCCGACCGCAGCGCCCATGCCGCGCTCGGACATGCCGTGCGGACAGCCGAAATTGAGCTCGATGCCGTCAGCCTCGGTTTCCTCCACCAGCGGCAAGATGGCCTTCCAGGCATTTTCCTCGCAGGGCACCATGATCGAGGCGATCAGTGCCCGGTCCGGCCAGTTCTTCTTGACCATCTTCATTTCCTGCAGGTTGACCTGCAGAGGGCGGTCGGTGATCAGCTCGATATTGTTGAGGCCGAGCAGGCGGCGGTCGGCGCCCCAGATGGCGCCATAGCGTGGGCCGTTGACATTGACCACCGGCGGGCCTTCCTCGCCGAGTGTCTTCCAGACCACGCCGCCCCAGCCCGCCTTGAAGGCGCGCTCGACATTGTAAGCCTTGTCGGTCGGCGGCGCCGAGGCCAGCCAGAAGGGGTTGGGCGATTTGATGCCGACGAAATTGTTGCGGATATCAGCCATGTCTCAATCCTCCCTTCAAGCGACTGCGGTGGCCGGCTGGGTCGCGGCCATGAATTGACGATGGATGGATTCGGCCGCATCGCGGCCATTGGCGACGGCGGCGACCGTCAGGTCCTCGCCGCCGAGAATGCAGTCGCCGCCCGCCCAGACATTGGCGAACGAGGTGCGGCCTTCGCTATCGGCGACGATGCGGCCGCCTTCGAGTTTCAGGCCGGAAAGGGCAGGGGCGTCGAATTTCTGGCCGATTGCCTTGAAAATCTGGTCGGCGGCGATGATGCCGGATTCGCCCGTGGTGACCAGCTTGCCGTCGCGGATCTCGGTATAGGCGACCTCGATGCCGGCGACCTTGCCGTCCTTGCCGATTACCGCTTTCGGTGCCAGCCAGTGGCGGATGGTGACGCCCTTGGATGCGGCCAGGTCCTGTTCGTATTCGGAGGCGTTCATATGCTCCTTGCCGCGGCGATAGCAGATCGTCACTTCTTCGGCGCCGAGCAGCTTTGACTGGATCGCGGCGTCGATGGCGGTCATGCCGCCACCCAGCACGACGATGCGGCGGCCGACAGGCACGTCGTCCTTGGTCTTGGACTGGCGCAGGCCGGCGATGAAATCGACGGCGTCGGAAACGCCATCCAGTTCTTCGCCGCCAACGTTGAGCGCATTGACGCCGGCAAGGCCGAGGCCAAGGAAGACGGCATCATACTGGCCTTGCAGATCGGCAAGGGTGAAATCGCGGCCGAGCGCCTTGCCATTTTCGATGGTGATGCCGCCGACCGAGAGGATGTAATCGACCTCGTCCTGGGCGAAATCGCCGGGCGCCTTGTAGGCGGCGATGCCATATTCGTTGAGGCCGCCGGATTTTTCGCGAGCGTCGAGAATGGTGACGCTATGGCCTTTCAGTGCGAGGCGGTGGGCGCAGGCGAGACCGGCCGGGCCGGCGCCGACCACGGCGACCTTCTTGCCCGAGGGTGCGGCGCGCTTATAGAACTGCTTGTCGGCCTTCATCGCCGCGTCCGTGGCGTAGCGCTGCAGGCGGCCGATCTCGACCGGCTTTTCCTCGGCCGTGTTGCGGACGCAGGCCTGTTCGCAAAGCGTTTCGGTGGGACAGACGCGCGCGCACATGCCGCCGAGAATGTTCTGGTCGAAAATCGTCTTGGCGGCGCCGATCGAGTTGCCCGTCGATATCTGGCGGATGAACATCGGGATATCGATGGAGGTGGGACAGGCCGTCATGCACGGCGCGTCATAGCAGAAATAGCAGCGGTCGGAGGCGACCAGCGCCTCGTGTCTGTCAAAAGCCGGATGCAGGTCGGCGAAATTGGCCTCATAGGTCGGTTGATCGAGCCGACCGGGATGGATTCCGGGCGCGAGATTGCTCATCTTTGTCGTTCCCCTTTTTGTTTCATTGAAGGGAAGGTAACAAAGCTCTAAAAATTTATCAAACGGTAAAATTTTTGTTCGTGAAAAATTCCGCTCAGCGGTTTCTTGCGGTTAGGCGGCCGACCAGCGTGGGCATATCGGTGACGAACCAGATCCAGCGGCCGCGATTGCAGTCGCGGATGAAATCGGCAAACGGTTGGCTGTCCGGCACGCGCGCGGCGATGTCGCCGACAAAGGCGACAGTGATGCGGTAATTGACCAGCTTCTGGCTCATCGCCACGGCCACGCCGGTGCGCAGATGGAAGAATTCTTCGGGCAGGCAATCGACGGGAATGACGATGGTCGAAACAGATTGCGCCCAGGCCTGGGTGATCAGCTGGTTGACATGGTGCTTGATGTCGAACAGATGGCTGCCGTCGCGAACGGCGAGGATGCGATGGCTGCCGAAAGTCTCGACCGCCGTCGCTATCGCATCTGCACTGTGCTCGATGACCGCCATAACGTTACCTCTGCCTTACAGGTAGAGGCGTAACGTTTCAAAACGGCTTTACGATCACCAGAATCGCGATAACCGCGAGAAAAATTATCGTGAGAAGCGCCGATTGCCTCAAAAATCCGGAAATCGGCTTGTCCGGCATGGTCTGCAGGCGGCGGAAAGCGCCCGATTGCATGCCATGCAGAGCCGACAGGATCACCACCAGCAGCATTTTCACATGCAGCCAGCCGTCATGGAACCAGCCGCCCATATAGGCAAGCGTCAGGCCGAGGATCCRGACGAAGGTCAGCGCGATGCCGGTCACCGGCCCATTCCAGCGTTTGGCCGCTGCGGCGATCCGGCTCGTCTCCGGTGTACCCGGTTTCAGTGTGAGCAGCAGGAAACCGTTGAGGATCATGCCGCCGACAAAGACGAAGACGGCGAAGACATGCGCGGCCTTGAGCCAGGTATAATAATCCATTGGGGAGCCCTCCGTTTGGGGGGGTATATAGAGAGCGGAGTTTCGTCGCGCCAGAGTGGATGAGTGCGCTTCCTCTTTCTCGGACATCGCTTGTGGCGCCTCCCTTCCGGGGAGCGGTTCGCTACTCCGCCGCCTGTTTGCCCCGCGCCGGGCGGCTGCGTTCGCGTTCGCGGAATTGCCGCGGCGTTTCGCCGGCTTCGCGGGAAAAGAAGCGGGTGAAATAGGCCGGGTCGGCGAAGCCGAGAGCGTAGGCGATTTCCTGTGCCGTGGCGACGGTGAAGACGAGGTCGCGCTTGGCCTGGGAGATGATCTTGTCGCTCAGGAGCTCGTTCATCGTGCGGCTGGTCTGGGCCTTGGTGATGCGGTTGAGATGCGTCACCGAGACGCTGAGCTCCCTGGCGTAGAATTCCACCGGCAGGTGTTCGCGGTAATGCGCGCCGATCAGCTCCTTGAGCTTTATGATGCGGGCCATGTCGCGGCTGGCGGCGGGGTCTTCGTCGGCAAGCGGGCTTGCAATCGCGGCGGCCAGCGTCAGCACCGTCGTCACATAGGCCTCGACCAGGCCATAGCGGGCGCCGAAGCCGGAGGCGAGCTCGCGGCCGATCCGGTCGAGCGTGGTGGCGATATAGGGGCTGTCGGGATGATCGTCGGCGAGTTTGACCAGCCGCGGCCGGCTGGCGAACAGGCGAAAACTGTCGCGGCCGCTGAACTCCACCCTTTCCGTGAGGATGGTGATCACCTGGCCGTCGATGTCGCGCGAGAAGCGGAAGCCATGCGTGACCTTTTCCGGCATGAAGACCAGGGCGCCTGGTTCCAGCCGATGAACCTCGTCGCCGATCAGGGCGTCGCCGCTGCCGCTCCTGACCTGCAGGATTTGAAAGAAATGATCGTGGCGATGCTGCTTGATTTCCCAATTATGGCGGCTCGAGCGCTCGAAGATCGATTCAGCGTGGATCCAGAAGTCAGGCGTGGCATCTCCGGCCTCTCCATAGAGGCCGTAGGTCGGTACGTTGGTTTTCATGCCCTCCTCCCGGGCAGTCGCACGGGTGCACTTCTCCGAGCCCCGTGTTCTGAAAATGCAATTCTTTGCTGGAAAACTGCATTCCACGAGTGTGACCGCCGAATTACCTTTTGGCAAGAGTGAAGAGGTCGAAGTCAGCAGATTTCTTCGCCTCCGGGGAGGAAAACATGCGCAGCCAGGTTGTAATTATCGGTTCGGGTCCGTCGGGACTGCTGCTCGGGGCTTTGCTCGATAATATCGGCATCGACAATGTCGTCCTCGATCGTGTCGACCGCGACTATATCCTCGGCCGGATCCGCGCCGGCGTGCTGGAAAGCGGCACGGCCGGCATGCTGGATCAGGCCGGCGCGGGGGTGCGGATGCATGCCGAAGGGCTCAACCATGATGGCTACAATCTCTCCTTTTCCGGCCGGCTGCTGCGGATCGACCTCAAGGGCCTGACCGGGCGGTCGGTGACGGTCTACGGCCAGACCGAACTGACCCGCGATCTGATGGACCATCGCGACAGATCCGGCGGCAAGACGATTTACGATGCCAAGAATGTCATGCCGCATGATTTCGATGGAAGGCCTTATGTGACCTTCGAGAAGGACGGCGTGACGCAGCGGATCGATTGCGATTTCATCGCCGGTTGCGACGGGTTTCACGGCGTGTCGCGCGCCGCGGTCGAGGGCAAGGGGCTGCAGCATTTCGACAAGCTCTATCCGTTCGGTTGGCTCGGCGTGCTCGCCGACGTGCCGCCCGTGCATCACGAACTGATTTATGCCAACCATCCGCGCGGCTTCGCGCTCTGTTCGCAGCGGTCGCACACCCGCAGCCGCTACTATGTGCAGGTGCCGCTGGAGGACAAGGTCGAGCAATGGTCCGACGACGCCTTCTGGGACGAGTTGCGCCGCCGCCTGCCGCAGGATGTTGCCGAGGCCATGGTCACCGGTCCGTCGATCGAGAAATCCATTGCGCCGCTGCGATCCTATGTGGCGGAGCCGCTGCGTTTCGGCGCGCTGTTCCTGGTCGGCGATGCCGGCCACATCGTGCCGCCGACCGGGGCCAAGGGGCTCAACCTCGCGGCGTCGGACGTGCATTACCTGTTCGAGGCGTTGCGCGACTTCTATGTCGAAAGGTCGCCCGCCGGCCTCGACGCCTATTCCGGGCAGGCGCTGGCGCGCATCTGGAAGGCCGAGCGTTTTTCCTGGTCGATGACGACGCTGATGCACCGTTTTCCCGCTAATGGCGAGTTTGATCAACGGGTGCAGGAGGCGGAGCTCGACTATCTCTCGTCGTCGCATGCGGCGCAAACGGCGATGGCGGAAAATTACGTCGGCCTGCCCTATTGAGCAGGGCGCATGCTGCCGCGTGATTTTTATTGACTAAAAAACTCAAGTTTAATCTTTACTAGAATAGTCAACTTATATATCCCTGCCGCTATCGAAACGGATTCGGAAGCGGCAGATGAGCAAAAAGTCCGGCAAGACCAATCGCGGCGGCGGTGAAAAGACGAGTGCGGCGAACCGCCAGATCCTGTATGTCGGCGGCCGCGATTGCCAGGTGGCGCATTTGCGCGAAATAGCCGAGAATTTCGGCCGCGAACTCATTCATCACGATGGCGGCCTGCGCGAGGCGGTGTCGCGCATCGACACCGTCCTGCCCTCCGTCGAATGCGTCTTCTGCCCGATCGACTGTATCAGCCATGACGCCTGCCTCAGGGTGAAGACGGGCTGCAAGAAAACCGGCACCTCTTTCATTCCCCTGCGCAACGGTTCGAAATCGAGTTTTGAGCGCGCCATGCAGGAACTGAGCGATCGGGCCAGGACCCGGTGAGCGAGTGGCGATTGCCGCTGCTGCTCGGCCTGCACCGGCTGGTCGAGACGTCTGGTGCGGGGCGTGTTCCGGAATTGCTGGCGCTTCGCGCGGCGGTCGCTGGGTTTAGTGCGGAACAATCCGAATGGCCGGGCAAGGAGCCGGTCCAGAAACGCAGATCAACGTCGACAAGGCCGCCGAGCAATGACAATGTCATCCCGTTCCGGCCTTATCTGCTTGCCAGGATCAGACGACGGAGTTGACGCCATGTACATCGCCATGAACCGCTTCAGGGTCGCTGCCGGTCGCGAGATGAAATTCGAAACCGTGTGGAAGAACCGCGATTCCAGCCTCGACGCCGTGCCCGGCTTTGTCGAGTTCCGGCTTTTGCGCGGCAAGACGGTCGCGGACGAAGGCTATACGCTGTTCGCCTCGCATACGATCTGGGCATCCGAGACGGATTTCCAGGCCTGGACGCGATCGGAAAATTTCCGCCAGGCGCATAAGAGCGCCGCCGACCATCGCGACCTCTACAAGGGACCGCCGGTCTTCGAAGGGTTCAACGTGGTGGACGGCGCATGAGCCGCGCGATCACCGAGGACGACCGGGTCGAGGTTCTGCCGATCCTGCCGTCGCTCGACATCGCCGAGACGCTGGCTTTTTATCGCGACTATCTCGGCTTCGAGACGGTGGGCTATGAGGCCAAGGATTATCTGATCATTTCGCGGATGTTCGCCGGTCATCGGATGGAGCTGCATTTCTGGCTGGCGGATGATCGGGCGCTCTGCGAGAAATCGGCGATCTATATCCGGGGCGGCGGCATCGATGTGCTGCATGCCGAGTTCTCCGCGAGGAACCTGCCGAAGCTGACGCCGATGAAGGCGCAGCCCTGGGGGATGGAAGAATTTTATGTGTTTGATCCACATGGGAACCTGTTGAAGTTCGGTCGGATACCGCAGGAGTAATCGGGCCGGACGGGTCAGCCGATCGGCCTATCCGCGCCGAGGGCTGGGAATGGCCGCCACAACCTATCGATCTACCGAAAATAAGCTCTCGCCTGGCCGGGTTCGTCGCCCAGCGCCGCCGCCTGTAGCCGTCAAATCGCGCTGCTAATTCACAATGAGTATTTACAATGCCTCAATGATAATTTATCAATGAGGCATTGGAGGTACTCAATGAATGTATCAAGCAAAGGCCTTCGCGAGAAAATCACCCGTTGGGGCCTTTCCCAGGCGGAGTTCGCCCGGTGGCTTCAGGTGTCCCCTGGTGCGGTGGCCCAATGGCTGGCGGAATCCCGGTCAATCCCTGGACCGGTCAGTGCCTTCATCAAATTGTTCGAAAGCCTCCCGCCTTCCTTGCAGGATCGGGAGCTTTCTCAGCTGAAGAAAGGAAATGTCGAGATGGACGGAATGTATGCGGTAGAATTCGCCGGCAGCGCCGGTATCGGAGGCGTCAGCCTGACTTTCAAGGATGGCGTCGTGTACGGCTTCGATCTGGGCGGCGCCGTTTATGACGGGCGGTATAGCCCGGGTGAAACGCCTGGCATGACCACGGTAGAGCTCGCCGTGAAAATAGCCGCCGGCCGGCCAAGTGTCATTCGTGGCATTGTCCAGCCTTTCGACTGGACGGTGCTTGCCAAGATTGAATTTCCAACCAATGCGGCTGACGGTCTGGTCAAGGTCAGCACCAATATGGGTGAAACTGTCGATGCCACGTTCACGCGCATGCGCGACGTGCCGACAGCGATGAAATCCTGAAATAGCATCCGCGCGCGGATATTATCTGGCGTTCCCTGGCGGGAAAAGCGCCGCTGCAGCCACGGCGACCCAACCCAGGATCATCATCGTCCCGCCGATCGGCGCAGCCATCGGAAACAGTCCGTGGCCGAACTTCGCCAGGATCGACACATCGCCGGCGAACAGGACACAGCCCACGGTGATCAACAGGCTCGCCACCGGTGCCGTCCGCACCATTCGCCAGCCGATGAACAGTCCGAGCAAAGCTGGCGCCTGAGTCAGGCAGATGAGGGCGGCGGCGCCGTAGAGTCTCGTGTCGCCGCCATGGGCGGCAAGGGCCGAGAAGCCGACGCCGAAGGCGCCGATCAGACCGGCGAAGAACAAAGCGAGGCGGGGCATAAGCGCAAAAATCATTCGCCGCTCTCCTCGCGGTTCTGCATGTGGAAGGCGAGCCGTTCGATCGGCGCCCAGATGAGCTCGCGCAGTTTGGGATGCTCGATCGCCTCGTCCATCGCCTGGCGGAAGCAAAGAATCCATTCGTCGCGTTCCTTAGGCCCGATGGCCGCGATGAAATGGCGCGAGCGCAGGCGCGGATGGCCGTATTTGTCGGTGTAGAGCGGTGGGCCGCCGAGATAGCCGGTCAGATATTCGTAGAGTTTCTGCTCGGCATTGGCGAGGCTTGGCGGATGCACGGCGCGGACATGGCTTGCTTCCGGCAGCGTGTCCATCAGCTCGTAGAAGCGGCGGACCAGCGTGCGGATGGCCGCCTCGCCGCCGATGGCCTCGTAAAGGGTGATCGTCTCTTCGCTCATGCCGCCCATATGCGGTGCAGTCGCGTGGCCGTCAATGCGACAAGAGGATTAATCGCTGATGTATACCGCGTCGCTGTCGCCCGGGACCAATTCCACAGGCCAGACTTTGCGTGTGATGCCCTGCGGATAGGCGGTGGCATAGTCGGGTATGGTGGCCAGCAGTGCCTCCGCCAGGGCCTCACCAAGATGCCGCAGCGACGCCTTGAAGCAAGTGAGGCTTGGCGCCAGGATGGTCGCCTGCGGGCTGTAGCGGCCGATGACCGCGATGTCGCGTCCGGGCTTGATGCCGGCGTCCTCGAAGCCGCGATAGAGCCCGAGCGCAATGGTTTCATTGACCAGCACMACGGCCGTGGGGCGGTTCTGGCTCGCCGCAATGTTGCGGGCAATCTGATAGCCGCCTGCCTCGTTCGGTGTCGAAGGGAAGATCAGACTGTCGTCGAGCGCCAGGCCGTGCCTGGCCATCACTTCGCGACAGCGGTCGACAAAGAGATAGCCGAGATTGATCTCGTCATGCGGCTTGGTGACGGCGATGCGGCGATGACCGCGCGCAATCAGCCGCTCGATCGAAATCTCTGCGATACTCTCGAAATCGAGATCGAGCCAGGGCTGTCCGACATCGGTCAAACTGCGTCCAAGCGATACGAATGGAATATTGTGCTCGGCGAGGAATTCGATGCGCGGGTCCTGCCGACGGGTCGCGGAAATGATCACCCCATCGGCAAAGCCGCGCGCCACCATGCGCCGGAGATAATCATACGGATCTTCTTCCGAGGAGCAGAGCAAGGCTACGAGATCGAGCTTGTGACGGGCGAAAACGGTCTGCACGCCATCGAATACGCTCATGAAGAATGTGTCGCCCTGGCCAGTGATCTCCGTGCCGGTCTGCATCATGAAGCCGATGACGCCGGTGCGCCCCTGCCGGAGACTGCGGCCGGACTGGTTGGGCGCATAGCCATGAGCCTTCGCCGCCTCCAGCACGCGCTTGCGCGTTTCCGGATTGACATCGGGCTTCCCGTTCAGCGCCCGGGACACCGTTCCAATCGAGATGTCGAGGTGCCGGGCAAGCTGCTTTATGCCCTTCATTGCGGTGTCCTGTCTGCCTGAATGAGCAAAGTATGAAATCCTCCTATTGACATAGAACATTTTTACGGCATAGTCATCGTAAACGTTTACGGAAATCATATTTCCGGCGAAATCAGACCCGGGGAGGGGATTTGTGCGGAGGAATACCGTTATTTGCGGCTGCGGCGGGATGGCGAAAGGGTGGCTCAGGGCCATCACCGAGCATGCTGCGCTCGCCGATCAGATCCGGATCGTCGGGTTCGTCGATCTCGATCTTGCGACGGCCAAAAAGCTCGCCGCCGAGTTCAATCTCGCGGATGTCAAGTGCGGCACCGATCTCGCCTCCGTCCTTCAGGAAACCAAAGCTGAACTCCTGTTCGACATTGTTGTTCCACCGGCGCGGATGAATGTGGTGAAAATCGGCCTCGATCATGGTTGCCATGTGTTGTCGGAGAAGCCGATGGCGACGTCGATCGCCCAGGCCGACGAGATGATCGCGCTGGCCGAAAAGGCCGGCCGTGTCCATGCCGTGGTGCAGAACCGCCGTTACATCCCCGGTATCCGCCGGCTGCGCGCCTTCGTCGAAAGCGGTACGATCGGCGAATTGACCGGCGTGCATTGTGATTTCTTCATCGGCGCCCATTTCGGCGGCTTTCGCGAAGAGATGGACAACGTGCTGCTGCTCGACATGGCAATCCACACCTTTGACGCGGCCCGCTTCGTCTCCGCCAAGGTGCCGGAGGCCGTCTACTGCCATGAGACCAATCCGAATGGTTCTTGGTACCGGCATGGTGCTTCGGCCTTTGCCATCTTCGAAATGTCGGATGCCGTGACCTTCACCTATCGAGGATCATGGTGCGCGGAAGGCGCCAATACAAGCTGGGAAAGCCGGTGGCGGATCACCGGCACCAAGGGCACGGTACTCTGGGACGGCGCAGAGATTTTCGACGCGCATCGCGTTGCCGCCGACGAGGGTTTTTTGCGCGAGCAGGAGGAAATCTCCGTGCCCGACGCGGTCAACGCATCGGAGAAGGAAGGCCATGCGAGCGTTATCGCCGCCTTCCTCAAAGCCGTCGAGACCGGCGGGAAGCCGGAAACAACCGGCGAGGACAATATCAAAAGCCTGGCCATGGTGCTTGCCGCGATCGAAAGCGCCAAGACCCGCCAGCGCGTCACGATTGGAGAGAAGTGAAGTGAGCAATCCGGCAAAATCCATCCGCATCGGCACGATGGTCAGCGCCAGCGCCGGCAAGGCGGCGACGCGTATCGGCCAGATCGCCGATATGGGCTTCGAGAGTTTCGAGCCGTTCTTCTGGCAGACCACCAATGGCCAGGACCTGGCCGAACTCGGCAAGCGCTGTAAGGAAGCGATCGGCGATCGCGACATCACCATTTCGACGCTCGGCATGTTCGGCAATCCCTTGGAGACGACGGCGATCGATCTCGACACGCTGCAGGGCTGGAAGGACTGCATCGACACTGCGCATCATTTCGGCGCCACATGCGTTGCCGGCTTTACTGGCCGCATCCGCAACAAGGTGCTGACCGACAGCCTGCCGCGCTACAAGGAGGTCTGGACCGATCTCGCCAAGCGCGCCGCCGACAAGGGCGTCAAGATCGCCTTCGAGAATTGCGCCATGGACGGCAACTGGGCGACGGGTGATTGGAACATCGCTCATAACCCGGACGCCTGGGAACTGATGTTCAACGAGACGCCGTTCGACAATATCGGGCTCGAATGGGAGCCCTGTCACCAGTTGGTCTACCTGATCGAGCCGATCCCGCAGATCCGCAAATGGGCGCACAAATTCTTCCACGTGCATGGCAAGGACGCGACCATCCGCTGGGACGTGATCCGGGAACACGGCATTTTCGGCAAGGAGAAATTCCTCTTCATGCGCACGCCGGGCTTCGGCGACACCAACTGGACGGATGTGATTTCCGAACTGCGCCTGGCCGGCTGGTCGGGCTCGATCGATATCGAAGGCTGGCATGATCCGGTCTATCGCGATGCCCTGGAAATGACCGGCCAGGTGCATGCCTTGAACTATCTGAAGAATTGCCGTGGTGGAGAATTTGTTGTCGATCCCTGATCGCTAACATATGCTCTTGCATATCGGGCTGGGAGGCTCGATATGCCACGGCCGGGTTTGATTTGGCGCGGCGCTGCCGCATTTTTGGGAGGAAAGCATGAAAGCGATAAAGAAATTTGCCTTGGCACTTGGCGTGTCGATGCTGATGACGGCGACCGGCCATGCCGAAGGCAAGACCTTCAAGATCTGGTGGTTCGAGGATGCGCCTTCGGCCCAGGGCATTACCTGGAAGAAGGCACTTGAAGAATTCAAGGCGAAGCACCCGGACGTGACCGTCAGCTTCGAACAGAAGACCTTTCAGCAGTTGCAGGCCTCCGGCAGCATGATCCTCAATTCGGATCAGGCGCCCGACGTTCTCGAATATAACAAGGGCAATGCGACCGCAGGCCTCGTCTCGAGCCAGGGGCTGCTGACCAATCTCGATGACTATGTGAAAAAGGAAGGCTGGGACAAGATCCTCAACGAGGGCGATCTCGTGCTCAGCAAGTATGACGACAAGGGCATCTATGGCTCCGGCCATGTCTGGGGCATCTCGGTCTACGGCGAATATGTGTCGTGCTTCTACAATATCGACATGTTCGAAAAGGCCGGCCTGAAAGTGCCGACGACGATCGACGAATGGGTCGCCGACATGGATGCCTTCAAGCAGAAGGGCATCACGCCTCTGGCGCTTGGCGCCATCGACACCAGCGGCCAGCATCTGCTTGCCACGCTCGCCTATACCAAGGCGGACGATAACTGGGTGCACAACTACCAGGGCCTGAAGGCGCCGCTCGATGGTGCCCCCTATCTCTATGCAGCCAAGACCGCGCTTGACTGGGTCAGCAAGGGCTATATCAGCAAGGACTCGACGGGCATGAAAGACCCCGACGCGGCCCTGCTCTTTACCTCCGGCAAGGCGCCGATGTATGTCTCGGGCACCTGGAACCTCGGCCTGTTCTCCTCGACCATCAAGGACTTCAAATGGGGTCAGTTCGTCATCCCGACGCCGAAATATTCGGTTGGTTCGACGGGCAATCTCTGGGTCATTCCCAAGGGCTCCAAGAACCCCGATCTCGCAGCTGAGTGGATCAGCCTGACGCTGTCGCCGAAATACCAGGCCGAACTCGGCAACAATGGCGGTGTGCCAATTGCGGCCGATGCTTCTGCGATCACCAATACGGTCGGCAAGAACGCGGCTGCGGTGTTCAAGCAGATTTCGGACAAGAACGGCCTCGGCTTCTACCCTGACTGGCCGGTCCCGGGTTACTACGACGTGCTTATCCAGAAGGGCACGGGCCTTTTCCAGGGAAGTTTGACCGCGGAACAGTTCGTCGAGCAGATCAAGCAGGTCTACGACGACGCGCAGTCCAACCAGTAACGACTTTCAAAGCCAGGCTGCGCCCTCGGGCGCAGCCAATAGGGGACGTGAGAGGAAGAACGACATGGCCGCAGCCAGCCAGGGACCGAGCGACAGCCGGTGGAGCTATCGCCTATACCTCATCCCGGGGCTGATCGGCTTCATCCTGATCGTGCTCATACCGCAGCTTGCCAATTTCGGGCTGAGCTTTACGGCATGGAAGGGCGTCGGCACCCCGCGCCCGGTCGGCCTGCAGAATTATCATCGGCTGCTCACGGACGATCAATTCTGGGGGTCGATGTATCATACGCTGCTGTTCATCATCTCGATGACGATCATTCCCGTCTGCATCGGCCTGGTGCTGGCTGCCCTGCTCTTCGATTATATCAGGGACCAGTTCGGGGAATGGGTCGCAAGTCTGTTCAGAGCCGGCTTCTACCTGCCGCAAATTCTCCCCGTGACGGTCGCCGGCGTGCTTTGGGGGTGGATCCTCAATCCTCTCGGCGTTATCAATATCGTGCTCAAGGCAATCGGCCTTGGAGCCCTGGCGCAGAATTGGGTTGGCGATGCCACATACGCGCTTGCCGCGGTCTCTCTCGTCATCGTCTGGATCCAGGTCGGCTACTGCCTGGTCGTGTTCATGGCCGGCCTGTCGCGCATCGACCCTTCTCTCTACGAGGCGGCTGAACTCGACGGCGCTGGCTGGGGGAGCCGGTTCCTGACGATCACCATTCCGCTGCTGGCACCTGAAATTTTCGTTGTGGTCCTGACGACGCTGATCGCGGCGCTCAAAGTGTTTGCGCCGATCTTCGTCATCACCGCGGGCGGGCCTGACAATGCCACCCTGGTACCCTCCTATCTGACTTACTATCACTTTTTCACAACGCAGCGCGTGGGCTATGCCGCAGCGATCGCGGTCGTGCAAACGATCCTGACGATCGTCCTGGCGGTGATCTTCCTGCGCTTCCAGGCACGCCAGGAGCGGACGGAGTAGATCATGGCCTATTCAGCTGTCAGCGACGGTGTGACCAAGACAAAGGCTGCTGCGACAGCCCATCGGCCGCGGCGAGGTTCAGCGCGGTGGGTGGTGCTGGCGTTCCTTATCCTGTTGCTCGCCGTCACGCTGTTTCCGTTTTTCCTTGCTTTGCTCAACGCCGTCAAGGCGAGCGCCGAATATGCCGTTGGCGGCCCGCTTTCGATCCCGCATTCGATCGACCTGACGTCGATCGAGAAATTCTGGACGGTCTCCGATTTCACCCGCAAACTGTTCAACAGCGTGCTGATCAGCTTCGGTGTCGCGGTGCTCGGCGTGTTGATCAGCCTGTTCAACGCCTATGCGATCGGCGTGGGCAAGGTGCCGGGCTCGCGCCTGATCCTGGTAGTGTTTCTGATGGGCATCATGGTGCCGCAGGAATCGATCATCTACCCGCTCTATTACATGGCCAAGGCGACCGGCCTTTACGACACACAGCTCGTCGTCATCTTCATTTTCGCAGTCCTGCAAAGCGCTTTCGGCACTTACCTGCTCTCGACGGTGCTCAGCACATTTCCGCGGGAGATCCTCGAAGCAGCCGAGATGGACGGCTCGAACCACTGGGACACGTTGTGGCTGGTGATCGTGCCGGTGCTCAGGCCAACGCTCATGGTTTTGGGAACGTTCTTCTTCATCTGGACCTGGAACGAATTTCTGATCCCGCTGGTCATGCTGGTGTCCAACGACAATCAGACAGTCTCCGTGGCCATGGGGCTGACCCGCGGCCAGAACATGTCGGACCCGGTGCTGCAGGCGTCGGCCGCGTTCCTCGGCATCATACCGACCGTGATCTTCTTCCTGATCTTCCAGCGCACGCTGACGCGCGGTATCGCGGCCGGAGCGGTCAAATGACGGCGCTCTCCACTCTCGGGCATCTCATCGGTCTCGTTGCGGGACCAGCAAGGGTTTCGGCATGAACCAGGACATCCAGATCGAGCTTTCGGGCATCGAGAAACATTACGGCGCCTTCCATGCGCTCAAGGATATCAACCTGACGATCCCGAAGGGCATGTTCGTCGCCCTGGTCGGTCCGTCCGGCTGCGGCAAGTCGACGCTGCTGCGCTCGCTTGCCGGCCTCGAAAAGATCACCGGCGGCACATTGAAGATTGCCGGCGAATTGATGAACGACGTGCCGCCGCGCATGCGCGACATCGCCATGGTGTTTCAATCCTACGCGCTCTATCCGCACATGACCGTCGAGCAGAACCTCACCTATTCGCTGAGAATGCGCAAAGTCCCAAAACCGGAGGCGAAGAAGAAGGCCGAGGAAGTGGCGACGATCGCCGGCCTGTCCGGCCTGCTCGACCGCTATCCGCGGCAGCTTTCCGGCGGCCAGCGCCAGCGCGTCGCCATGGGCCGCGCCATCATCCGCAATCCCAAGGCCTTCCTGTTCGACGAACCGCTGTCCAATCTCGATGCGGCGCTGCGTGTTTCGATGCGCAAGGAAATCCGGGCGCTGCACGATCGGCTCGGCGCGACGTCGGTCTATGTCACGCATGACCAGATCGAGGCGATGACCATGGCCGACCATGTCGTGGTGATGCGCGATGGCGTGATCGAGCAGCAGGGCGCACCGCTCGAGCTTTACGACCGGCCGGCCAATCGCTTTGTCGCGGGTTTCATCGGTTCGCCGGCAATGAACTTTCTGCCGGCGACCGGCATCGAGGGCGGCCGGATCGTTCTCGATGTTCCCGGCCGGCCGTCGATCCATTGTGCCGAGCCGGTCGCCGTCGGCCGGAAGGTTCTGGCCGGCATGCGGCCGGAACATCTGCGCGTCGCCCATGATGGATCCGATGGCTTCGAAATGCCGGTGATCGGCATCGAATCGACAGGCTCGCTGACCTATATCACCCTAGGCGCCGATCCCGAGATTACGCTTGTCGAGCAGGGTCGGGAGCGCGTCCGCCCCGGCGACACGCTGATGCTGGCGATCAACCCCAGCCTGGTGCATTTGTTCGATCCCGACACGGGCAAGCGGGTTTGATTATTTTCCGCTCAAGCCTCGGATGGCCAGATCGCTTTCGACCATATCGGAGTTGTGCATCTTCCTGACTGTCAGCGTGTCGTCAGTCTTGAACAGCAGATGACGGAGGGTGTCACAGCATGAAGTCCGCCTTGGCGAAGTTTATGGAGCCGTCGATACGGATCGCGAAGTCGGCGCCATTGATCCCATCGGTGTCGGCGTAGACATAAGTGTCGCCACCGTCCTTCTCGAAGCGGAGTTCGCCTGCCTTTCCAGAGAAATCCTGGGAACCGATGAAGGTAAAATCCTGATTGCCCTTCGTGTTGCCATTGGCGTCGATGGCGTGCAGATCGATCCTATCTCCATCGGAATGGCTGAAATCCTTGATGACGTCGAGTGCGGCGCCACCGTCATTCAGTTTCAGACTGTCGAGACGATCGATATAGATAAACTGGTCAGCGCCGCCGCCGCCGGTGAGATCGTCGCCGCCGCCACCGCCGGTGAGCCGGTCATTGCCACCACGTCCATCCAACATCCCGCGGCTCCCAAATCCTCCTCCGGCGACGACCACATTGGCTTTGTCATCACCAGAGAAAGCAGTAGTCGTCCCAGTAAGGTTAAATATCTCGACATTGTCGAATGTCGTTCCGGCCGCAGCGCCGGAGTTGTTGGCTGGTGTTTCGAGATCGATGCTGGCGTCTCCATCGATCCGAACCGTGTCGCGCCCGGTTCCACCCTTGATCGTGTCGCCACCACCATCGACCCCAACGAAATCGTTGCCGCCACCCATGACGAAACTGTCGTCACCACCGCCAATGCTTTCGACATGCTCTGCCGCAGTTGTGCCGACGAAGCCAACAGTGGTGTTGGAAAACAGGAACTCTTCGACGCTGGTGATCACGTCGCCCTTGGCGTCTCCGATGTTGTTGGCAGGATTTATGAGATCGACAATTGTCGTCGTCAGGTCGGGGCCGTATCCGCCGAAGGCAATTTGGTCCGTGCCGCCGCCTCCCGAAAGAACATCCCCGCCTTCACCGCCGTTGAGAAAATCGTTACCTTTGCCGCCGATCAGAATATCATTGCCCTCGCTGCCAGCCAGGCGGTCATTACCGTCCAAACCTTTCAGTGTGTCGTCGCCGGTACTGCCCAAGAAGACGTTGGTTGCTTTGCTGCCGATGACGATATCGTCGAGGATCGTGCCTTCGATATCCTCGACATGGCTGAGCCTGTCGGTCTGGCCATAGGGATTGATGACCAAGCCCGTGATGAGGTTCGCATTAAGGCCATTGTGCGCGGAAATATCGAGATAGCTAACCTTGTCCTCGCCGGCCCCGCCATCGAAAGTCAGTCTGCCTTTGTAGCCACCGCGATCGACTGTTTCGTTGGCAAGCCCGCCATGGACGATGTCATTGCCGCTGCCGGTGTACAAAAAGAGGCTATCGCCGACGTCCCCCCTACCGTAGATGATGTCGTTGCCCGACAATGCTTTGTCCACAAGTCCCGTGAGGCCAGTTTTTCCGACAAGCAGATTCTCGTATTTAGCGAGTGAAAGATGAATATTGCTGATCGTGAACAGCCTCTCGCCTTCTGCGCCTTTCACAGTAAAATCGGTCACAAAGGCGTTTGAGTTATCTAGAGTGGCCGTTATACTTCCATATGGGCTAGATGAGGCTTGCAATCTACTGCCCGGTGATGGGTGCCCAAAATCGAGGTCCGCATTTATCTTATGCCCTTGGAGAAAAAACGCAGTAATATCAATGACGTCAAATTGATCAGACGCGAATAAACTAATGAATTTAAAAGTATTCTCAATGGCTTGACCGTCTGTTGTCGCAGGCAACATTACAGTTCTCCAGAAAATTGACGATTGCCAAGCGACATGCCTGATGGTGCGGAGCTGGTCTCTCGTCCGCTCCGGCAAGATGTCATTCTCAGTCTATGGCAAATTATCCTTTGGTCCCCCCACAAACAGGGTAGTTTAACTAAAATAATTGCGACTGTGAAAATCACTGTGCCGAGCGCGATTTGATGTTTACCCCAGCCGCCTGCGGCGGCAAGATTTGGTCCAACATGATAAGGCGCGGCGCCGTTCGGCGGAACAGGCGATGACTCATGCGTCAACCGGCCGCCGCCGACAGGAAGATCGCCGCGTGGTCCATAATGGACTCGAAGGCTTCGAAATGCCGGTGGCCGGCATCGAATCGACGCGCTCGCTGACCTATATCACCCTGGGCGCCGATCTTGAGATCACCTTGGTCGAGCAGGGCGTGAACACGTCCGGCCGGGCGACATGATGCGGCTTGCGATCGATCGGGGGCTCGTGCATCTCTCCGATCCGGGGAGCAACCGGCGGATTTGAGCCCGGAGGTATCAAAGGTGGAAGTTCGGTGCGCGAGCCGCTTGCTCCCTCTTCTCTCCGAGGGGAGAAGAGGGAGCCGCTGCCGGCGTTTCCGCCAAAATCCTGCTACGCGCCGGGTATCTCAAAACGTTAAAATCGACATTGCGGATATCCGCTCTATTTGCCGGCCGGAGGCCTTGCCAGAGCCCTGAGGCTCGGCTAACGTTGTGAAAATTGAAAGCGCTTTCAAATTCGTTTGAAAGCTGGATGATGGAGAAAGTTCATGGCCATTCGCACAGTGGTTTGGGGCGAAAACATTCACGAGCAGACCAACAAGATCGTCGCCGAGATTTACCCGGAAGGCATGCATACGACGATCGCCAAGGCGCTGAATGCCGACGCCGCCATTTCCGCCACCACCGCGACGCTGCAGGAGGCCGAGCATGGCCTGCCGCAATCGCGCCTCGACGAAACCGACGTGCTGCTCTGGTGGGGCCATAAGGACCATGGTGCGGTTGACAACGAAATCGTCGAGCGCGTCGCCAAGCGCGTCTGGGAAGGCATGGGCCTGATCGTGCTGCATTCCGGCCATTTCTCCAAAATCTTCAAGCGGCTGATGGGCACGCCCTGTGCGCTGAAATGGCGCGAGGCCGGCGAGCGCGAACGGCTCTGGGTCGTCAATCCCGGCCATCCGATCGCGCAGGGCCTGGGCGACAATTTCGTCATCGAATATGAGGAAATGTATGGCGAGCACTTTTCCGTGCCGGAACCGCTCGAAACCGTGTTCATCTCCTGGTTCCAGGGCGGCGAAGTGTTCCGCTCCGGCATGACCTGGCGCCGCGGTGCCGGCAATATCTTCTATTTCCGCCCCGGCCATGAGACTTATCCGACCTATCACCAGGCACCGGTGCACACGGTGCTGCAGAACGCCGTCAAATGGGCCTACAACCCCATGCCGACCTACAAGGCCGTGCATGACGCGCCGAACGTGCCGGTCGAAAAGGCGCTGGAGCCGATCACCGAGCGCGGCCCCAGGCTGCATCAGGCGGGCGAAGCGGGTTATCGATAAGCTTACACGAACGGGGGCGGAATATGCGTTTGCTGATTCTCGGCACGGGCGGCATGGCCAATCAACATGCCAATCATTTCAAGCAGATAGAGGGAGTGGAGGTCGTCGCGGCGGTGGATGTCGACCCGGTGCGGGTTGCGGACTTCGCGCTGACGCACGAAATTCCCAAGACGTTCACCTCGCTCGACGAGGCGCTCGCCTGGGATGAGTTCGATGCGGTCGCCAATGTGACGCCCGACCGTGCGCATCATCCGACAACGATGCAGCTCATCAAGGCCGGCAAGCACCAGTTCTGCGAAAAGCCGTTGGCGGAAAATTTCGAGCTTGCCATGGAAATGACCGAGGCGGCCGAAGCGGCTGGGCTGATCAACATGGTCAACCTCACCTATCGCAACGTGGCGCCGCTGCAGAAGGCGCGCGCCATGGTGCGCGCCGGCGATATCGGCTTCGTCAAGCATGTCGAGGCGTCCTACCTGCAGAGCTGGCTGGTGTCGAAATCCTGGGGCGATTGGCGCACTGAGAGCAAATGGCTGTGGCGGCTCTCCACCGCGCATGGCTCCAACGGCGTGCTCGGCGACATCGGCATCCACATTCTCGACTTTGCCTCTTATGGCGCCGGTCTCGAAATCGACCACATTTTCGGCCGGCTCAAGACCTTCGACAAGGCCGAGGGCGGCAAGATGGGCGACTATGTGCTCGACGCCAATGACAGCTTCGTCATGTCGGTGGATTTCTCCAACGGCGCGCTCGGCGTCATCCACGCCACCCGCTGGGCCGCCGGCCACTATAACGACCTGCGGCTGAGGATCTATGGCGACAAGGGCGGCATCGAAGTGCTGCACACGACCGAAGGCTCCTGGTTGAAGGCCTGTGTCGGCGACGATGCTGAGAGCGCCGAATGGGACGAGATCGACGCCGGCGACGTGCCGACCAACTATATGCGCTTCGCCGAAGCGGTGAAGACCGGCGTCAACGACGAACCGAACTTCCGCCACGCCGCCAACCTGCAGCGGGCGCTGGACCTGGCCTTCGTCACCGAGAAGGAGCGCATCGAGCACAAGGTCTGATATCTGCCCGCCGTCAGCGGAAACCGGCTTCGCCAGACATGCGAAAACAGCGGGCGAAAGCGCGGGCGAGCCCCAATGATCGCGGCGCGTCTTACGTCCGCTCGTCGGCCAGGTGATCTTCGAGCGCGTCGATCACCGCCGCCTGGCTCTCGGGCCGCCACTGCAGGCGAATATGGCTCTTCGCACCGTCATTCATCCTGATGAACAGCGACAGGCCGTCCTCGTAGGGAAGAAAGCTCGATGTCAGGAACATCCAGCTTTCGCCCTCGACATGGCTGACGCCGTCATAGTCGACAAAGGCACGCACGACCCGATAGCGCCGGCCCGGCTGCAAATGTTTGAAGGCCTGTGCTGGTTCCTGCATGGGAAGAGCCTGCTTCGATCCGAAGAGTTTTGGAAATTGCATACGTCCGACATAGCACTCTGCCGAGCACTTCGCGAGGTCGACCGCCATGCCGCAGGCACCATTCCGAAATTCCGCCACCCCGCCATGGAAATTCGCCATTGAAGAAGGCCGGAGACTAGGCTAAGAGAGCCCTACCGGCCCCGCGGAATCGCCTCTTGGTTTCGCGCAAAGCACCCGTAGCTCAGCTGGATAGAGTGTTGGATTCCGATTCCAAAGGTCACAGGTTCGAATCCTGTCGGGTGCGCCAATCTTTCAATAACTTTCAGAGAATTTCTCACTGGCTGCACTCTTATAGGAAGCATGGCAGGGGAAGCTCCTTTCCGCAGGAGGCGTGACGATTACAAGAGACATCGCACCGGCTTGATAACGATCCGCCGGTCATCTACCTTCGTCCGGTCTCGCCCAGCGAAAACCTGAAGTCGACTTCGGACAGTTCCCATCGGCAGATAGTGTGCGGGACAGCGAGACATGAAATTGCTCACCGTGGGCAAGTTGCAGACCTCTCCCACGGTCGGCGAATGTGGGAAAATACCACATTGAACTGCGGGGCCCTCAACCTGCTGGCTCTGGTACAGCGGTACAAGCACGGGATATCCCGTGCTTTTGCGGCGCATGTGAGACTATCGTTCGAACGATAATTCCACCAGGTGGAAATCTCGCAGAATTACCCGGGAAAATCTGCGGAAATTGCGGATCGCGTCCGTAGCAGGGACTGGTCAATCGAGCCCTCGCGGAGGGACGAGAATGAGAATCATGCGGCGACGATGCACCGCAGTTTTCTATCGCTCGATGTCGTTCGCTATGCGATAGCTTGCCTTCAACGTATGCTCATTGTGCCAGTAAACCGACGGTAAAGCATGCTCTTCGACGTTGACCATGGCGCGTCGAAACACGTTGTAGGCTGGCTTCGCCTCGGCGCCATGATCACGCAGCATGTAGTACATGTTGTATGGCAGATATTCCCGCGTATCTTTGAGATTGTCCTTGGACTTGATCGGGAAACGAATATTGACGCTCAGGAAGAGGTAGAGGCGCACGAACCACCGCTCCCTGTCCACAATGTTGGCAAAAGACGCTTTGGGCGCGTCGATGGCAGCAATAAGTTCGGAGTAGACGTCGTATCCGCATGCGGCAGAGTAGAGCATGCAAGCTTCGACGATAAGCGAATGCGCGAGTTTGACACTTTCCACGCCGCGACTTTCGCCAAAAGCGTCTCTTATGTCGTAGTATGACTCTCGCTGAATCTTGCGTTCCACAGCATCCGGCAAAGCGGGGGAAATGCCATCGCGGGCATCGATAAGGGGCTTTGCCTCGCCAGAGTGGATTTTGATCAGGCGATAGAGCGCCTCGTCTCTGAGCGCCTCGTCGTTCGCATGGGAGCATTCCTCTATCAGCGCCAGAGACTCTGAGGTATCAATGTCGTTGAGCGCATGCGAACACCGCTGGAAGAAATTCCTGTCGGTGGTGTAGTCGCCTTCCCAACCGACCTTTGGCTTGAGCGCGATAGCCATGCGCAGGAGCGGCACGGTCGATGGGTCGGCCAGAACCTGAAGAGCGTGGATGAACTCCTCATGCACTTGTTGCCTGTGCCAGTCTTCACCGAAAAGACGTTCAACCAGGTCGAGGTAGGATCGCATGTCGACCTGCAAGAATTGCGCGATCCAGCGGACATCACTGATGAGCTCACCGTCGCGGGTGTCGATCGCGTCGCTCAATTGCTGGTAAACGACCGAAACGACGTCGTCCGGCGGAATCGATAACGCCTTGAGCATTTCCTCACGGGAGGCTTTCTTCCGAGCGTAATCCCAAACGGACTTCCGCTGTTCTTCATTCCACATTACTCATTCTCCATCCCCCAATTGCCTCCCTGAGCGCTCCAATCACCTGCCCGCTTTGATCCCCCGATCGCTCTCCGGAGACCAGGGCGGCAGCCCGGCCGCTACGGCACCATGGCCAGGCGCTTGACGTGATCCGGATCCTTCTCTCCGCGGTGGCGAATGCTTGCGGTCTGCGCGCTTATGCTGATCACGGCGCCGGCGGCGTCGACCTGCTTGCCGTGGCAGCCGAGGGAGGTCATCCAGGATTTCAAAAGGGACATATTGGCTAGATAGCATGATTTGAGGAGTTGGGGATAGCCAGGTTGCGGTCGTTGACTATCGTTTGGGTTGTGTCACGTTCGAGGTCAGCGAGCTGATTTCAGCTTCATATTGGCGACGGCCACCTTACTGTCGGCATCAGGCCATGGACAGTGGTCGCCTGCAGTGTGGAATAGAGTGGCCAGGAATATTACTGGTGCTGCTACGAGCATCGGCTTCAGGAGATCGGATGAGCAAAACAATAATGGGAGATGACGGACTTTTGGCCGACGTCGTGAAGCCACAGGTCAAGGAAAAGCATCGCCTGCTGCTCGAATACATCAACATCACTCGATATGCTCGAGCTATGTTTCTGCAGACAGGAAAGGGTATCGGGGGAGCAACTTACGTCGACCTGTTTTGCGCAACCGGCCGTGCAAAAATTCACGGGACAGAAGAATGGATCGACGGCGGAGCTGTCGCTGCGTGGAACCTTAGCAAGGCAGGTGGCGCACCATTCTCAGCAATGTACGTAAACGACATCGACCCTCAAAAAGTTGAGGCGATGGAAACAAGGCTGCACAAGCTTGGCGCTCCCGTCACCTCGTATGTGGGAAGAGCAGAAGAGAGCGCCGAAAGGATCGTCGACCAGCTGAATCCAGCAGGTCTAAACTTCGCATTCGTGGACCCTTATAGCCTAGGAACGCTTGACTTTCGCATCTTTCGATCGCTCGCGAGGCTGAGGCGGATCGACATTTTGGCACATGTCAGCAAGATGGATCTTCAACGCAACTCCGGCAATAGCCTTTCAGAGGAGGAGGCTGGTTTCGATCTTTTTGCGCCAGGTTGGCGAGAAAATGTGAATGTGGACCAAGCATTGGCACCGCTTAGGGCTRATGTTCTCGCATATTGGAGATCACTGATCGCTTCGCTCTCCTTCGCAAATCCAGTCGAATCAGAATTGATCCGGGGCCAGGGGAACCAGCCTCTTTATTGGCTGGCTTTGATCGCAAAACACGATTTGGCGAAGAAAATCTGGAAAGCTGTCACGAAGTCAGGCCAAGGCCAACTGCTCTAGGCGGCGATCGACGGCATCTCATCGTAGGTTCTGCCGTTGAGCTCGCGTCCGGCCGCTTTCTTGTTCTTGCCGCCCCACTGCTTAAAAAAGAATGCCGTCCCGGAGCTACGGCACATTCGCTCAATCTCGTCGACCCATATCCGATCCATGTAGCGCGCGTTCGGACCAGACTCGCCACCCACGATCGCCCAATGGATACCGAGAAGATCGGCGCCTGCCACGGATCCGATCAGCGGCTCGAATGAGGCAAAGCGGATTGCGGCGGGCACGCGGCGGAGTTCGTCGAGGCGATGTAGCACGCGGCCGTCTTCAACGCTGGTCCCGAGCCAGACGTTCGGGAGAACATCGAGGCGCGGTATGATCTCGGCCATGCGGTCCGGCCGCTTCGTGAGAATCTGGAAGGTGTGTTGGGGCGTCGCCGCCATCGTCTTCCAGACGGCGGTAATAAATTCCGCCGGCACATCTGCATGAAAGAGATCTGACATTGAGTTGACGAAGATCATTCGCGGCTTCGACCATTTCAAAGGCACTTCGAGCGATTTCCAGTCGAGTGTGATCTTACCGGTCCACTTTGCTCGTCCGCCAGTTTTGCGTGTCAGCCCAGCATACTTGTTGACGCCCATCGCATCGAGGCGAGCCGCCATTCGCATTGCGTAGCAGTTGGTGCATCCAGCCGTAAGAACAGTGCATCCCGCGACTGGATTCCAAGTCGCGTCAGTCCACTCGATTGAAGTTTCGGCCATCTCGATTCTCCAGCCTCATCTCTAAACCGTAAATGAGCTGCCATTAAGATCGGGTTCACCTAGATACCCAAAAAGCTCCCCAACTTTATGGGGTTGGGGACGCTGGCACTGTTTGGCGATACCCAGCGCCAAAGTAAATGATGACGTTTCCTGTCCATCGGTCGAGCTGGTAAACACCGCCTGCGCGCTCACCGAAAGTCGCCGGCGTCATGCTGTAGCGGCCCATCCATGCCGCAACAACTATAGCCGCTATGGCGAGCAGCATGAATTCCCGTCCCTCGAATTTCATCGCGGTACCTCCCAATCGCTCGATTACAGGAGGTCCGCATGCCAACTGACAAGCCTCCGCTCATGCTACCATCTGGGACGGATCGATCGGCTTACCGATCTCGTCGAGCCAGGTGCGCAGTGTGTCGGGTCGGGCGCCGCGTGCGTCGATTGTGGTCAGGTCGAAGGGCCGCCGACACACCATCGGCTCGCCGTCAGCGTCTTTCCCCGGGCCGGCGTTCGGCGCTGACGGCACTGCAAGCTTCATATCAGCCTGCTCACCACTCCGTCACAGATCAAACGACCCCGCCTTCAGCGTMAAAGCCCCATCCAGGTGGATGATAAAATCCGCCTTGCCGTCGCCATCCACGTCACCATAGACGTAAGTATCACCCTTGATCACGTCGTACCGCAGCTCTCCCGCGTGGTGCCCGAACGCGCCGGTGCCCATAAAGCTGAAATCCTGGTTGCCCTTCTTGGCCGCATTGGCGTCGATGGCTGTGAGGTCCAGCATATCCTTGTCGTTGACGACAAAATCGGTGATCTCGTCGGCCGTCTTCGTCGTGTTGCCAGTATCACCAGCGGCGAAGAGGAAGGTGTCGGCGCCGGTGCCGCCGGTCAGGTGGTCGAGGCCGGCGCCGCCGGAGAGTTTGTCGTCATTGGCGCCGCCGTCGATCGTGTCCTTGCCGCTGCCGGCCTTGATCGTGTCGGCGCCGGTGCCGGCATCTATGTCGAGCTTGCCGTTGACTGCCGTCAGCGTATCGGCGCCCGCGCCGAGCAGGATCTGGCCGTTGACGATCGAGCCGTCGAGTAGCTTGACCTTGTCATTGCCGTCCCCGAGCGAAACGTCGCCGAAAATCGTGCCGGAATTGGTCAGCGTGTCGCCGAAGGTGCCGATGATGGTGATCGCGGCGCCGGTATTGCCTTCGATGAGGCCGGCATTGGTGATCTTGGTGGCGGCTAGCGCATTGCCTTCGGCGCTGTCGTCGATCTGGATGGCGCGGTCCAAGCCGTAGATCACGCCGCCGGCCTTGTTGTTGATGGTGCCGCCGCCGGCGGCAATGCCTTCGGCGTGGTTGTCGCCGCCGTCATGCTGGCCATTGGCGCCCATGCCGCCGATGAAACCGAAATTGTCGATCTGCACGAGGCCGTCGGCATCGACCGCATCGCCGTCGCTGTCGGCATAGGTCTGGGATTCGCCCATGATCGTGCCGTGATTGGTGACGGTCAGCTTGGTCGCGTCGAGATCGCCGGTATTGTTGTCGAAGTTGAGGCCGGAGCCGTTGCGGCCGATGATCGAGGCGCCGGCGTCGTTGATCACGATAGCGCCGACGCTGCCGGTGACGGCGTGATGAGACGCTTCGATCAGCGCGCCGGCATAATTGTGCACGGTGTTGCCGGCGCCGTCGCCGAAATCGACGCCGTCGCCGCCGGAAAAATCGTCGTTCGGCGTGCCGTCGGGATTGATCACGTCGGCCTTGGAAATGATCTTGCCGTGATTTTCGAGGAAGACATTGGCGCCGTCCTTGATGACGTCGTTGCCGGCATCCTGGGTGATGACGCCGGTGGCCTCGTTGATCAGGTGGAAGGTCGAGCCGGCGGTGGAGAATTCGAGTGCGTGGTCGCCGTCCTTGCCGGTCATCAAGCCGGCATTGTCGACCGTCACCGTGGCGCCATTGCTGTCGATATCGTCGAAGCGGACGCGGCCGTCGATGCTGGCGCCGACATGATTGTTGAAGGCGATGACGCCGGTGACGTCCTTGTCGGCGCGGAAAGCGCCTTTGGTGCCGGTGACGATGCCGTCATTGGTGAAAGAGACGTTCGTGGCGCTGCCTTTCCAATCGATCGAATAGTCGTCTGCCGCGGAATTCAGCGTGTCGGCGGCGGCGACCGAGGCAGTGTCGTTTCCGGTGAGATGGATGGTCGTGGTGATGGTCGTCATAGGTCTCTCCCTGTTGGCATCATGACCAGCCCGGAATGGTTGGGCCGAGCCTCTATCCTCCGAGCCCCCGCTGGAGGAATTTTGCGCAACGACGCGCGTGGCAACCGGAGAGGTTGGCGTTCATCGATGCGGAATGAGATGATGGCGTTTTATGCGCAGCTGCGATGACAGTATGATGACTACTTGATTATGATCAAGTCATGCTTTCGGCGAAGGTATTCTCGAAAGATGCTGATGGCGATACTGCTGTCCGTGCGGGGGGCCGATGGCGAATTGCCGCCTGGAGAGATCGACCGTGCCGGAGAGAGGGATGACGCCGGCCGCCCCGACATCGGCGTCGACAATGCCATCCTACCCCTGCTGCCCTGACAGAGGGATCATGACCGACAAAAAAAGGCGCCGGTGGAAGCCACCGGCGCCAAGGTTGGGAGTCACATGATTGGATCAGGCGGCGACCGAAGCCGAGCCTGCGGTCGGGACTTCCGAGATCGTCTTCAGCACCTGGGAAGCGATCTGGTAGGGGTCGCCTTGGGAGTTCGGGCGGCGGTCTTCGAGATAGCCCTTGTAGTCGTTCTTGATGAACGAGTGGGGCACGCGGACGGAGGCGCCGCGGTCGGCCACGCCGTAGGAGAACTTGTTCCACGGGGCGGTTTCATGCTTGCCGGTCAGGCGCTTGTCGTTGTCCGGGCCGTAAACCTCGATGTGGTCCATCAGGTTCTTGTCGAACTGGGCCATCAGGGCTTCGAAATAGGCCTTGCCGCCGATTTCGCGCAGATATTTGGTCGAGAAGTTGCAATGCATGCCCGAGCCGTTCCAGTCGGTGTCGCCGAGCGGCTTGCAGTGGAATTCAATGTCGATGCCGTACTGTTCGCACAGGCGGAGCAGCAGGTAGCGCGCCATCCAGACCTGGTCGGCTGCGGTCTTGGAGCCCTTGCCGAAAACCTGGAATTCCCACTGGCCTTTGGCCACTTCGGCATTGATGCCTTCGTGGTTGATGCCGGCAGCCAGGCAGAGGTCGAGATGCTCTTCGGTCAGCTTGCGGGCGATGTCGCCGACATTCTTGAAGCCGACGCCGGTGTAGTAGGGACCCTGCGGTGCGGGATAGCCGGATTC
This sequence comes from Rhizobium sp. P2_G2, assembly GCF_056403555.1. Lineage (NCBI taxonomy): Bacteria > Pseudomonadati > Pseudomonadota > Alphaproteobacteria > Hyphomicrobiales > Rhizobiaceae > Rhizobium > Rhizobium sp. P2_G2. The sequence goes on along the minus strand of NZ_JBFUFF010000012.1, from coordinate 26,440 downwards.
CGGGAAGCCGAGCGGGCGGCCGTCCTTGTAGAAGAAATATTCCTGTTCGAAGCCGAACCAGGCATCCGCGTCGTCGAGGATGGTGGCGCGCTTGTTGGAGTCGTGCGGGGTGACGCCATCCGGCATCATGACTTCGCACATGACCAGAACGCCGTTGGTGCGGGCCGGATCCGGGAAAACAGCGACCGGCTTGAGCACGCAATCGGACGAACGACCTTCGGCCTGCATCGTCGACGAGCCGTCAAAGCCCCAGAGCGGCAGTTGTTCCAGCGACGGGAAACCGTCGAATTCCTTGATCTGCGTCTTGCCGCGCAGGTTTGGTACAGGCGTGTACCCATCGAGCCAAATATACTCGAGCTTGAACTTCGTCATTACAGACCTCTCATAGGTTACAAGTCACGTGAGATCGGAGACCCCAAACGAACCCGCGCCGGGCATATTTGTGCTGCCTCCGGCTTGGGACCGCAGCATTACATGCATGTCACGTGCCAATTCGGCTGGGTGCGACAAAATTTCAGCAAAGGCGAAGCTTTTCAGCAGATTCGTTCTTGGGAAATCAACCATAAGGAGAAATTTGAAAAATTGCTTTTTGAGGGGCAGAAATTGGATTTGGCAAAAAATCAGCCGTTTTGCGCACGATCGTGTTAAGAGTCGTCACTTTGCGTGAAAAATTGCCGCGAAATCCGACTGAAATGTCAGAATCGAAGCGAAAAATCTCAAAAATTGGCCAAAAATAGGATACAACTTAGTCACGGAGGCGTTTTGCTTAAAAAATAAGCAGACTGAATTTTTTTTGAGCAGTTTATGGCGATATTAGCAACCTTGTGCTATATGTAGGGTTCACGGTCGGAAGAGTCCGAGCCAGATAAAGCAAGAGTTGAACGCCATGAGATTTGAAGCCAGGCATGAAGGCGCAACCGTCATCCCCTTTCCGGATRCATTTCAGCGCAAGGCGAAGCGTTTCGAACAGGAAGTGAAGCGCATCGTCGAAGCGCCTTATGAAACGGTCTCCGATTATGAGGGTGGATGGTACCATACCGACGCCATTGATGCCGACCGGAATACCAAACAATAATGTCGATCGTGCCGAAACGCATTCCTGCGCTGCAGGCCGACATCCAAGTGAGAAACTAGCCCGGCGCCGAGAGGTGGCCGGGCTTTATTTCAGGCCGATGAGCATAAAGCCGGCGATGGCGAGCGGCGAATTCCATCATGTGCCACGCCTTCCGACGATTTTGCAAAAGGCGTTTTCCCCGGTTTGACCAATGGGGCGTCATCGAATAGGCATGTGGGCGTGTTAACGCATGCCAGACGTGCAAATCGAGGACAATGATATGATCGAACCCATGGGGATTCTGCTATACGGTTACGAAGGCGAAGACGAAGTCAGCGTGCTTCTTGGCGAGGATCATGACGATATCGCCTTTCGCTTCATCACCCTCGTGGGTGGCACGTCCGGGCAGACGCTCCGTTTTGAATCGAGCGACGGCTTGACCGTTGGCGAATTCTTCGAGGCGCTCGACGACGAGACGGAAAATCCCACCGAAACCGCGATCATCGATTTCCTGCGCAAGGAACGCGACGCCGCCGTGCTCGTTGCCTTCGACGGCGACCCGCGGACGTTTGATTTCGAGGAGTAAGGTCGCCGGGGTGGGTGTGACTGAAACGTCGTGCCATGCCCCTCATCCATCTGCTTTGTGTCGAGACCGGTGGCTCGACCCCGGTCAGTGCCGAGCGAATGCGAGGCGATGAGGGGCGCCCCAACCGCGAATTTCCCCTCATCCGACCCTTCTGGGTCGAGCCACTCGTCTCGACCCGTCCTTCGGACCCTTCTCCCCGGTGGGGAGAAGAGGGGCAAGTGCCGCCGCCAAACGCAGCGTTTCACTTCTCTCAGATGCTCGTGGCTGTGACGTGGAGAGCGGCCTGCAGGACGTAGGCGTAGCGCGGCACGAAAGATTCCGATGGCTGGACGGGCGTTGATATTCGACGCCGTCAGGTGCCGCCCAAGAGGCTCGTCAACACGTCGATCGGGTTTTCCAGAAGGTCGTCCGATGTGGTCTCGGCGCCAGCAAATGATTGCGTTGCGGCGACCGTATCACTGCTGTTCGGCTGGTTGAAGGTCGAACCGGCGTCGTCCGCCTCTGTCGCTGCCGACCTGTCGTCGCGGCTGTCGTCGCGCGACGTTCCATCATTGCCGGACGTGTTGAAAAAGGCCGACCGATAAGGCAGGCTGAATTCGAAGCGGCTATCCGGCGCTTCCTTGACCTGCCGGGTGACTGGAAGCTTCACCGGATTGCCGGCACGGCCGCCATCGGGGTCGATTTCATCCGTGACATTGGACGAGAAGCCGGTTACGTCGTCGCTGGTCGACTGGCGGGCGCGGTATGCGGGCGTATAGGCATAACGGTTTGCCGATTGAATTACCGTCATGGCGATATCTCCTGGATCGCAATATGCATTTGATACGCTCGCAGGCTTGCGTCGCGCTTGCGGATTGGTGCAGTGCGAAATGTGAGCACGTGCTCATGGATGCCGCGTGGCCATGCGATCTTCAGGCCTGGGGCCAGAAGCCAACTTCCTTATGACGCTCGCAGAATATGCAGGTTTCTGCCAGACGTGGTGGAACATTTAGACGAACAGCACGTTATCCGTGTGGTATTGCAAGACTGTTCCGATCTCGATTTCAGGAGCGGCAATGTTTGTTTTATTCTATGTCTGGGCTGTCGGAACCATGGCCCTGTTCACCTTGGCATTCATCTTTTCCTACGACGTCGACGTGGGCTATCGTCAGACATTGTCGGTTGCCGCGCTCTCCATTGCCTGGCCAGCTGTCGTGGCAGCAATCTTACTGTTGCTGATACTCATCCTGCTCTTGCAATTGCGGGATGGCACGATGCGCCTCGTCGCCTCGCGGAAATGCGGGTCAATGCCGCGGCAGGGGCGGCAAAAGACGGAGGAGGCGGTGCATCGCGGCGCGCTCGCGGGAAACATGCAGGCAGGCACGTGGCGTCGCTGGGCGGACATCCTGCGTGCACACCGGTAAAAGTGTTGCAACCGCTGTAAGCAGAAATTAGCGAACAACGGCTATTGTGTGCCACAAAGGGGCGCTCCGGATGCTGTTGACCGAAGAATGTCATGAAATCGAGCGACTGAAGGTTCTCGCTGACCTTCGCATCATGCATACGCCGGTTTCGCCGGCCTTCGACGCGATTGTCGAGGCCGCCGCGGGGATTTTCGACTGCCCGATCGGGCTGGTCTCGCTGGTGGCGCAGGATAACCAGTGGTTCAAGGCCAAATGCGGCATCGCGCTTGAAGGCACGGATCGCTCGGTGGCCTTCTGCGATCACACAATCCGCAGCCGCAGCGAGTTGATCGTCGCCGACGCGCGCAAGGATCCGCGTTTCGCCAACAATCCCTTCGTGCTGGGTGAGCCGCATATCCGCTTCTATGCCGGTATTCCGCTTTCCGTCGACGGCGAATATTTTGTCGGATCGCTCTGCGTCATCGGCACGATGCCGAGGATGGTCTCGAATGTCGAACTCAGCCAGCTCAGGCGCCTGGCGCGCGCCGTCGAAGGGCTGTTGCTCGCCCATCGCGCCAATGTCCGCACCAGTGAAGCGCTGGAGGAGGCTGAAAAGCAGCGACAGCAGGCCGAGGCCAGGGAAAGACTGCTCGCCCATGTCGAAAGCATGGCGGCGATCGGGGCCTGGCGGGTGGATCTCGCCGCTGGCACGGTCTCCTGGTCCGATGAGGTGCGCCGCATTCACGAGCTCGACGAGGAGGTCATCCCGCTTGAACTCGGCTTCGGCTTCTATGCGCCGCATGATCGCGACAGGGTCCGCGACACGGTTTCCAAGGCAATCGAAGCCGGTGGGCGATTTCATTTCGATGCCGACCTGATCACCGCGACGGGGCGTGAGCGGCGCGTGCGTGTGTCGGGCGATGTCGAGTATCTGGATGGCGCGCCGACCCATATGATCGGCATTTTTCAGGACATTACCGACGCTTATCACGCCGAGCAGCGGCTCTGGCGCAGCGCCAATATCGATGCGCTTTGCGACATGCCCAACCGCATCTGGTTCCAGACCATGCTGGCGGAGAAGCTCGGCTCCGAGGCGCCGTCCGATGCGACGCTGTCGCTGCTGCTGCTCGACCTCGACGGATTCAAGGAGATCAACGACACCCTTGGTCATCCTGCGGGCGATGCCGTGCTGCGTGCCGTCGCCCGGCGCCTGCAGGGGCTGGCGGGAGACATGGCGGCGATTGCGAGGCTTGGCGGCGACGAATTCGCGCTGCTTTTCGATGCGCGCCTTGGCGATGACGAGCTGAGGCGGCTGTCGGAGGAAATCCTGCAGGATTTGCGCAAGCCGCTGCAGTTCGAACGGCGGTCGATCTATTTCTCCGCCTCGATCGGCATTGCGCATTACCCGCAGGACGCAGCGACGCCGGATGATTTCATGCGCGCCGCCGACATGGCCCTCTACAAGGTCAAGCGCGGCGGTCGCGGCAGCGTCGGCCGCTTCAGCCCGGAAATCGCCACCATTTTCGACACCCGCCGCGTGGCGATCGAAAAAGTGCGGCGCGCCGGCGCGGAAAGCTGCATCGTTCCCTTCTACCAGCCGAAGGTGCGGCTGCCGGATCGCTCGGTCTATGGTTTCGAGGCGCTGGCGCGCATCCGCAATGCGGACGGCACGATCAGCACCCCCGCCGACTTCTGGTCGGCCTTTGCCGATGCAACGAGTTCACGGCTGATCACCCAGCATATCATGGCGGGGGTCACGGAGGACATGGCGCGCTGGCTCGACCAGGGCCTCGATCCGGGCGTCGTCAGCTTCAATGTCGGCGAACACAGTTTCCATATCCAGGATTTCGCCGCCCAGCTCATCCGCGCTCTGGACCAGAAGCGCATTCCGCGGTCGCTGATCGAGATCGAAGTGACGGAGACCGTGTTCTGGGGCGACGATCCCAGGCTTGTCGGACGCACGCTCGAGCAATTGCACGGCGAAGGCATCCGCATTTCGCTCGACGATTTCGGCACCGGCTATGCGTCGCTCACCCATCTCAAGGATTTTCCGATCGACTGCCTGAAGATCGACCAGACCTTCATTGCCGGCCTCGGCGCCCGGCCGCAGGACATGACCATCGTCAACGCCATCGTCGATCTCGGCCACAATCTCGGCATGGACGTGGTGGCGGAAGGCATCGAAACAGAGGCGCAGTGCGAATTTTTGCGCCTGGCGCGCTGCAATGGCGGCCAGGGCTATCTGTTCGGCAGGGCGATGCCGGCCAGCGATGCGGTCAACCTGCTGGGCCCCGCCAATGTCGCCCGGCGCGCTTAAGAGCATGTCGCCTGAAAGCGGGAACCGGTTTCAGGATAACGACATGCGCAAAACAAAGGTTTAGAGCGTGCTCTGACGTCAACTTTTCTGCAGGGCGGCTTCGATCTTGCCGCGCCGTGTGACGAATTCCCGCCAGATGGTGAACAGGCCGGCGCCAACGATGATCGCGGAGCCGATGACGATGTTGAGCTTGAGCGGCTCGTGAAACACCACGATGCCGAGCGATGAGGCCAGCACGAGCTGGAAATAGCCGAGCGGCTGCACGACCACCGCGTCGAGATAGTCGAAGGATTTGATCAGGCAGAAATGGCTGGCGATGCCGGTGAAGCAGATGACGGCGAGCCAACCCCAATCGGTCGGCGCCAACGGCGTCCAGAAGAATGGGCCGATCAGGGTCAGCACGATGACGCCGCCGACGCCGGTGTAGAAGAAGCTGGTGGTCGCCGGATCGTCGCGGCKCGCGAGCCGCGTGGCGATCGAATAGACCGCACTCATGACTGCACCGATCAACGGCACGACAAGGCTGGTGTCGAAGCCGCTGGGATCCGGCTTGAGGATGACGAGAACGCCGCATAGTCCGACGCCGATGGCCGTCCAGCGCCGCCAGCCGACATGCTCGCCCAGCACCGGGACGGAGAGCATGGCGACGAAAAGCGGGGTCGCGGAAAACAGCACCTGCGAATGGATGAGTCCGGCGACACGGAAGGCCGTCAGCGCCAGTGCCACCTGGCTGCCGAGCAGCATGCCGCGGAAGATCTGCAGGAATGGCCGCCTGGTGGCGGCACCCTGGCGCAAGCCGCCGCGCGACCTAGCGGTGAACAGGATGACGAAGATGGCGAACACCCAATAGCGGATCATGCTGATGAAAATCGGCGGATAGTGATCCGACAAATGCTTGGAGATCGCGTCCTGCACGGAGAATATCGTGAAAGCGAGGAGTGCGAAGAGGTAACCGGTCTTCTGGGCGTGCGACGTCATTGGCTTTGCTGGCAACGCAGACGTCGCCGTTTCTGGGAGGAGGCAAGCAGGGATGAACCAGCTTTGCCGCGCTATCGGTATGCAAACAAGGCCGGTTTGCACATAATCGGTTCTATTTTAGAAGTTTTGCGCGAATGAGGCCGCGCAGGGAGTTTCCGACGTAAAGCGGCATGCTTTCCAGGTCGGCGACTGAGAGCCGCGCGACACGCGCCCGTCTGGCGCAGATCAGCGACGTGCGCAGGACGCCGGCTAGGCAGCCGGAGGAGAGGGCAGGGGTCAACAGCACCTTGTCCTCCGCCTCGACGAAGACATTGGTGATCGTGCCTTCGCAGATCTCGTCTTTTTCGTTGAGCAGCAGCACCTCGTCGGCCTCGACCTTGTCGAATTCAGCGCGGGCTGCATCGTAGATCGAACGCTGGGACGTCTTGTGGCGCTGCAGCGGCATGCCGGATGCCAGTCGCGCTTTCGCCGCCAGGCGCACCGTCCAGACGGTATCGTCAGCCTGCAGCGTGAACGGCACTGCGGCGATGTCGAAGCGTCCATCTATAAAGAGTTCGAGGCGCAGCCGGCTTGTCTGGGTGAGTTCGGAGGTCTTGGCCTCGATCGCACTCCACGCCGCTTCATGGCCGGTGAAGCCCAGCTTGTGGGCGGAATTGCGCAGCCGGGCGTGATGCAATCTGGCGCGCGCAATGCCGGTCGAAGGCTCCCAGCGCATGGTTTCGATCAGCGAAAAGCCGCTCACCGGGCGATCTCCATGTCGCCGACGGCAAACCGCGCTTTCAGCAGGCATTCGGCATATTCGTCATCGGCGCGGGAATCGAAGACGATGCCGCCGCCGACATTGAAGATGGCTTCGCCAGTCTCGAACAGCGAGATGGTACGGATGGCGACATTGAAGCACATGCGCCCGTCGGGGGCGATATAGCCGATCGAGCCGCAATAGGCGTCGCGCGGCCCCGTCTCGAGATCGTGCAGGATTTCCATCGCCCGCATTTTTGGCGCCCCAGTCACCGAGCCGCAGGGGAAGAGGGCGGCGAAGATGTCGCGGACCGTGAGGTTGGGCAGCAGTTTTGCCCGCACATGCGACACCATCTGATGGACGGTGGGATAGGTCTCGACGTCGAAGAGCCTGGGTACGTCGAGCGTGCCGACCTCGGTGATGCGCGAAACGTCGTTGCGCAGGAGGTCGACGATCATCCGGTTCTCTGCCTGGCTCTTCTCGTCGGCCTGCATCGCGGCGATGATCGCCTCGTCCTCGGCCGGAGAATTCCCGCGCGGCGCGGTGCCCTTCATCGGATGCGTCTCGATCCAGCCATCGCCGTCGACCTCGAAGAACAGTTCCGGCGAGCGCGACAGCACCACCGGACCGCCGAGATTGACCAGTGCGCCATAGTGCACCGGCTGGCGTTCGATCAACGACCAGAAGGCGGCAACAGGATCGCCGCTCCAGCGCGCGCGGATCGGCATGGTGAGGTTTGCCTGGTAGCAGTCACCCTGCCGGAGATGCCAGTGCAGCCGGTCGAACCGCTGTTTATAATTGTCGAAATCCCATCCGGCGCGGGGTTGGCTGAGAAAGGGTTCGTTCTCGGTTCTCTGGCGCGGCTCGGCCAGGGCATGATCGGCGCGCGGCGCATCGAAAATGCCGAAGGCCATCAGCGGCGTTTCGCGTCCCGTCGCGGCGCGCGGCGCAAGCTTGGGTTCGAACAGGTAGCCGCCCTCATAGGCCATGAAGCCGGCAATCCATTTGCCGGCGCGGCGGGCCGCTTCCAGTAGATCGAGGCCGGCGAAGAACTCTGCCGGGGTGTGGGCGATGACCAGGCTTTCGGGCTCGACGAAGACCAGCGTCCGATCGCTGCGATCGTCCTTCAGGAGCACGAAAGGTTTTTCGATATGCATACGCCTTGTCCTGCCGGGTTAGCGTGCGGTCAGCAGCGCGCTTTAACCGGCTTTATCAAGCGCCTCCAATTCGTCTATCAGGCCCTCGATCATCGACAGGCCCTTGTCCCAGAACGACGGGTCTGTGGCATCGAGGCCGAACGGCTTCAGCAGTTCGGCATAATGCTGGGTGCCGCCGGCCTTGAGCAGTTCGAAATATTTCTGCTGAAAGCCTTCCGCCGCGTTCTGGTAGACCGCGTAGAGCGAATTCACCAGGCAGTCGCCGAACGCATAGGCATAGACATAGAAGGGCGAATGAATGAAGTGGGGGATATAGGCCCACCAGTTCTCGTAGCCTTCGGAAATGCGGATTGCCGGCCCAAGGCTTTCAGCCTGAACCGACAGCCAGAGTTCGCCGATCTGCTCCGAGGTCATTTCGCCGCTCTTGCGGGCGGTATGCAGCTTGCGCTCGAACTGGTAGAAGGCGATCTGGCGCACGACCGTGTTGATCATGTCCTCGACCTTCTGGGCGAGCATCGCCTTGCGCTCGGCCTTGTCCCTGGTCTGCGCCAAGAGCGCGCGGAAGGTCAGCATTTCGCCGAATACCGATGCGGTTTCGGCCAGCGTCAGCGGCGTGGCGCACATCAAGGCACCCTGTTCGCCGGCCAGCACCTGGTGGACGCCGTGGCCGAGCTCGTGGGCCAGCGTCATCACATCGCGCGGCTTGCCGAGATAGTTGACCAGCACATAGGGATGGGCCGACGGCACGGTCGGGTGGGCGAAGGCGCCGGGCGCCTTGCCGGGGCGAGCCGGCGCGTCGATCCAGTTCTTGTCGAAGAACTGCCGGGTGATATCGGCCATTTCGGGGTAGAAATCGCCATAGGCCGACAGCACCGTTTCCTTTGCTTCCGTCCAGGAGACGACATGCGCGGGTGTTTCCGGCAAGGGCGCGTTGCGATCCCAATAGTCGAGCTGCTCCATGCCGAGCCAGCGCGCCTTCATCGCATAATAGCGATGTGACAGCCGCGGATAGGCAGCGCGAACGGCGGCGACAAGCGCTTCCACCACTTCGCCTTCGACGCGGTTGGACAGATGCCGGCTGTCGGCAATGTCCTTGAAGCCGCGCCAGCGGTCGGAAATGTCCTTGTCCTTGGCCAGCRTATTGGTGATCAGCGTGAAAATGCGGATATTGCTCTTGAAGACGTTGCTGATTGCCTCGGCGGCCGCCTTTCGGGCCTCCTTCGATGGTTCCTGCAATTTGTCGAGCGCGATTTCGAGTGGCACGTCCACGCCGTCGAGCGGCAGGCGCAGGCCGGCAATCGTCTCATTGAACAGCCGGTTCCAGGCGCCGGCGCCGGTCTGCGACTTTTCCAGGAACAGCTGTTCGAGCTTGTCGTCGAGCTGATAGGGCTTTTCCTTGCGCAGATCCTCGATCCAGGGACGGTAATGGTCGGCGAGCTTGTCCCAGGTCATCATCGCCTGCAGCACGTCGTCATCGATGCGGTTGAGTTCGAGGCTGAAAAACAGCAGATGCGTGGCGATCTCGGTGATCGCGTCGCTGATGTCGGAGAAGAACTTGCCCTTGGCAGGGTCGGTCATGTCTCCATAATAAGTGAGGCCGGCATAGGCGCCGATGCGGCCGAGAATATCTTCGAGAGCTTCGAATTCGCGGATCGCCTGGCCGATGCCACCCTTGCTGCTCTCGACAGAGACGTCGCTGAGCTTGCCCTTCCATTTTTCCTCGAAAACGAGCGCCTGAGCGCGCGCCTTTTCAAGGTCGCCGGTGAATTCGGCGCTGTCGGGAGCAGGATAGAGATCGCCGAGATTCCACACCGGCAGGTCGCCCAGCGCATATGCTGCGCCGCTCTCGCTGGCCATTGCATTTGTAATTTCAGCACGGCTCGAAAAACGGAAGGGGGGGCGGTCGTTAACCAAGGCAGCTCTCCTTACAAATCAGCGAGAAGCTGTCTTAGAGCGTGCGGCCGGGATTGGAAAGCATTCTATTGGCGCAAACGGCATGGGAGGCCCGGCCTGCCGGTGTGCCGCAAGCAAAGCGGCCGGCGGTCGGATCTTTCCGGCGATTCTTCTCAACAAACTGCAAATTCAGCTTTCGTTAAAATGCGAACATTTCTCAAAACGGGATTTTCAAGCCTGCCTGTCATTTTGCGAGCATAGACCCATAAAACAGGGGGTAATCTGTGAACACGCACATTCTTGTCATCGATGACGATCCGGTACAGCGGCGGCTGCTCAAGCACGCCGTCGAACGGATCGGGCATGTCCCCCATCTTGCCGAAAACGGCAAGCAGGGGCTGGAATCGCTTCAGCGCCATGGCGACAAGATCGGGGTGATCATTCTCGACCTGATGATGCCGGAGATGAACGGCATCGCCTTCCTCAACGCCATGCGCGAACAGGGCATCGAAATCCCTGTTATCGTGCAGACTGGACAGGGCGGCATCGAAACGGTCGTCATGGCCATGCGCGCCGGCGCCTTCGATTTCGTCGTCAAGCCGGTCAGCCCCGAACGCATCGGCTCGGCGATCGGCAATGCGCTCAAAGTCGACCGCAGCAGCGGCGCCCGGGCGCCGGCCAAAGTGCGCAGCGGCACGATCCGCTTCAACGACATCGTCGCCGTCAGTCCGGCGATGAGCCGGGTGATGGAGCTTGCCCGCCGCGCGGCGCAATCTGAAATCCCCGTCGTGCTCGAAGGCGAATCCGGCGTCGGCAAGGAAATGGTTGCCCGCGCCATCCAGTCCGGCAGCGACCGCGCTCACAAGCCGTTCATCACGGTCAATTGCGGCGCCATCCCCAACAACCTGGTCGAAAGCATTCTTTTCGGCCATGAGAAGGGCGCCTTTACCGGCGCCACGGAGAAGCATGCCGGCAAGTTCGTCGAGGCCGATGGCGGCACACTGTTCCTCGACGAGATCGGCGAGCTGCCGCTTGATGTCCAGGTCAAGCTGTTGCGCGCCATCCAGCACGGCGAGATCGAGACGATCGGCGCCCGCCGGCCGCTCAAGGTCGATGTCCGGTTGATCTCGGCCACCAACAAGGACCTGATTGCCGCCGTCAAGCGAGGCGAGTTCCGCGAGGACCTCTATTATCGCCTGAATGTCTTCCCGATCACCATTCCGGCTTTGCGCCGGCGCAAGGAAGACATCCCGGTTCTGGCGCGGGCTTTCGTCGAGCGCTTTGCCGCGAGCCAGAAACTGGAACGGGTTCCGGAACTGACGCCGCCGGCCATGGCGCTGCTGACCGCCTTCGACTGGCCGGGCAATATCCGCCAGCTCGAAAACACCATCTTCCGCGCCGTGGTGCTGGCGCGCGGCGATCAACTGACGGTGGAGGATTTCACCCAGATCGCGGCGCAGATTCCTGGCTACATCACCGAGAACGGCGAAAGCATCTTCTCGGGCAACCGCGAAGTGATGCCGGTGCCGAGCCTTTCGGCGGCGGAAATGCCGGCGGCCTATCCGGAATTCGGCAGCAGCCACACGGAAGCCCGGATACATGCCCGGCATGATACCGCACCGGTTGCCGGACCGCATGTCGCCGACGGCATGATTGCGGGTCTGGGCAAGGATGGCGGCGTTCGCACGATCGCCGCGGTCGAGGAAGACCTCATCCGCTTCGCGCTCCGATACTATCGCGGACAGATGAGCGAGGTCGCCCGCCGGCTCGGAATCGGCCGCTCGACGCTCTACCGCAAGCTGAAGGATTACGGAATCGATCCCGACGATCCGCTGAAGCAACCGAGCCTCGAAGAGGCGGAATTCTGAGTCGGAAGATGCGGAATCGCATCGAATTGCCTGCTTTTCGTTAAAAAAAGATTCACGCCCGGTAACAAAATTTGCCGGGCGTGATTTCTTTTAGCGTTTCGAGATGAAAGCGCTCTACTGCTGAAAAATACGGTTTTTGCGGGCTTTTTTGACCTATGTCACAGACCGGCGATTCAGTTTCGTACAAGAAAACCCCGTCATCATCCGCCTAAGCGCCTTGCTGATTCGGAAAAAAACGCTGGAAAAGAGCGTTAAAATCGGCATAAAGCGTGACTTGGTAAAAAACCTGGTTGGCGTTTAAACCTTGTTAGTGCATCGTTCACTATAAATGGGGATATGACGTTAACGAACGCATTTGCCATCGTCTAAACGTATTTGCCCGCCATAGGGCGACGTGGGACGGTGACCAGTGGACGGGGATCGAGTTGTATCAAAACGCAGAGACCAAAGGCCGGGTTTCACGGATGGTGGGGGGCTTGACCGCATGGACGCGGAAGGTCGTTAACCATCTGGCGATTGCCGTGCCGGCGCTCGCGATCGCGGTCGGGTTGCTTACCACCTCGGCGCAGGCCGGCCAGACCCGGGCGCTGAAGATTTACCACCTGCACACTCATGAGAAGGCGATCATCGTCTTCAAGCGCAACGGCCGCTATGATCCGGCCGGGCTCAAAAAGCTCAATTACATCCTGCGCGACTGGCGCCGCGACGAGCCGACCCGTATGGATCCCAGGCTCTTCGACCTGATCTGGGAAGTCTACCAGAAGTCCGGTTCGCACGAATATATCAACGTCGTCTGCGGCTATCGTGCCCCGGAAACCAATGCGATGCTGCGCTCGCGCACCCGCGGCGTGGCCGAGAAAAGCCAGCACATGCTCGGCAAGGCGATGGACTTCTACCTGCCCGACGTCAGGCTTTCCAAGCTGCGCGAGATCGGCATGAAATTCCAGGTCGGCGGCGTCGGCTTCTACCCGACCTCCGGCTCGCCCTTCGTGCACATGGATGTCGGCAATGTCCGCGCCTGGCCGCGCATGCCGCGCCGCGAACTGGCCCGCTTGTTTCCCGACGGCAGGACGCTGCATAAGCCGCTCGAAGGCGGCGTAATGCCCGGCTATGCCGCCGCTCTCGCCGATTATCATCGCCGTGTCGACTCGGATTCGATCCGCGTCGCCGGCAACCCGTCCAGTAATTCCGACAACGATACCGGCGGTACGCATCATAAGAGCCTGCTCGCTGCGCTGTTCTCCAGTCGTGATGAGAGCGAAGACGATGTGGCCGATGCCGATAACGATATCGATTCGACGCCGGCCAAGGTTGATCGCAGCCATAAGAACGATCAGATCCTGACGGCTCAAGACGACAGCAAGACGGACAAGCAGGACAGCAAGGACACCGAGACGGCGTTCAATGCGCCGGTGCCGAAGAGCCGTCCGGCCTATACGGATGACGACCAGCCGACGACGCTGGAGACGGCGCTGCTCGGCCAGAAGAAGAACCCGGCCGAAGAGGCAATGCAGGCCGCGCTGACGCCGCAGCCCGCCGACCAGGCGAATGCTGACGACAATGCCGACCAACCCGAATTCGCCGATCTGAAGTCCTATCATGTCCCGGTCCCGCAGCTGCTCGGCGAGCGCAAACGGCCTGGCGATGCAGACGATACGGTGATGACCGCTTCGCTCGATCCCAAGGATACGGCCGCCATGGCTGCCGTGCCGGTGCCGGATGTGCGGCCTGAGGATGACACGGCGGTCAAGGATACCGACCAGACGGTGACTGCGACAACGACGGCCAAGGCTGACGAGGTCAAGGTTCCAGCAGGCGATATCAAGCCGGCGGAGATCGCGGCGCTGGCGGCGCAGACCTCCGACGCCGCCAAGGCTGATGCCACGACCGACGAGGACGAGGCCGACGCGATCACCGATACGCTCGACAATGTCGACAAGAACGACCAGAAGAGCAACATGGCCGAGATGGCGTCGATCGACGTGCCGAACGACACGAAGTCCGTGACCCGCTCCTTCGTCCTGCCGGCCAATGCCGCCGACCAGATGTCGGACCAGTCTGCCGACACGCCGAAGACCAAACCGAACCGCAAGCTGACGGCCGAGCAGATCGTCAAGCATGCGCGGCTGTCGAAGAACATGATCGCCCAATGGGCACTGGCCAAGGGCCGTCTGGAACTGGTGCAGAAGCCGATCAAGACGCAGCGCGTCGCCACCCGGATCATGCCCAGCCAGCAGCCTGAGCAGACGCAAGGCAACACGGTTCAGATCGATCCGGGCCGGTTCTGATCGTAGTTGAGCTGAATATGTGAAACCGCCGGAGAAATTCGGCGGTTTTGTTTTGCGCGGGTATTGGCGTTTGGCGGCAGCGCAGCCGAAAATTGTCCTGCGATCAGCGCTTGCAGCGCCAGGCTTGGCTCAGCGCCGCCGAGATCAGTTCCGCCGAGCCGAGTTTGCGCTTGCCGGTATTGCGTTCGACATAGTTGCAGATGATGTTCTGCATCTGGCCGAGATCGGCATCGTCAGGCACACAGATGCCTTCGGTGGTTTTCTGCAGATAGGTCAGAATGAGCTTCTTGGCCTGCGGCGACTTCTCCTGTTCGAAGCCTTTGGCCAGCAGATCGGTATCGCGGCCCCATTTGTCGATCCAGCCCGCCAGATAGCCGAGCAGGAGCGGGCTGTCGTCGGTGCAGAGTTTCTTGATCGTGTCGCCAGCGTAGAAATCGGCGGAAGCGGGAAGTGGTAGTGCAAGAGCCAAGACGATAGCGGCCAACCCGGTTCGATGCATTTCCCTTCCCTCTGTTCCCCTGGCGCGAAAGCGCTACCCGGCAACATAGGTTCAAATCGCGGCGGCTGGCAATCCCATGAATTGCGAGGCGAAGTTATTCATTTGCGCCTGTGGGATCGCTGATAAACAGCGGACAAAAGAAAACCGCCGGATTGGGTCCGGCGGTTGTTCAAACAGACGACGGGAGGGCTTACTCCTCCGGCGGCGCTTCCACCATGCCGAGCGCGATCATGTAGGTTTCCAGGATCGCCTCCTGTTCCAGCCGTTCGTCCCTGTCCTGCTTGCGGATCGAGATGATCTTGCGCAGGATCTTGGTGTCGAAGCCGGTGCCCTTGGCCTCGCCGTAGACGTCCTTGATGTCGTCGTTTTCACACATTCTGAAAGTAAGAGGGATTTTCCGACCGATTCTATATAGCCTCCTTGTGTACACTACATTGCGTAGCGTGGCCATCCGGGATCGCTGGTCGGGGTTGCAGGCCCGGATGGCCATGCGCTATGTATAGGCTTCTTTTGAGGCACTGATCTTATGTAAGGGGCGTGCAA
This sequence comes from Rhizobium sp. P2_G2, assembly GCF_056403555.1. Taxonomy (NCBI): domain Bacteria; kingdom Pseudomonadati; phylum Pseudomonadota; class Alphaproteobacteria; order Hyphomicrobiales; family Rhizobiaceae; genus Rhizobium; species Rhizobium sp. P2_G2. Next base: position 11,136 of record NZ_JBFUFF010000012.1, on the reverse strand, counting down.
CGCAACGTCAGGTAGCCGCGGAAAATTTGATTGCGCATGGAAAGGGATACAACCTAAAATTATCTCCTATTTCGGCCATCGAAGTATTGCATCGATGATGATATCTTCTGCCCCTCGCATACCGCCTACGTGGACTGTAGCCGTTACGACTTCGCAAAGGATCAGTGCCTTGATCTCAAACGACGCACCTAGGCATGTTCCGATACTGCATCGGGTTCCCGAGGACCCTTTAGGCTACGATACGAACGATGCCGACTGGATGTTGAAAATGGCCAAGCATGCGATGTCCGGCGAGGACAGAGACGCGGTCCAGTCCGAAGTGGAGGCGGCATGCGCCGATGGGGAATGCAGGAGAAGCCTGTGAACGTGTTGCCTGCGACCGACTCAGGCTCTACCGGTCCCGACACAGCCACATGATTGGCGCTTGTGGGTTCGCGCGTGATCCCGCTCAACGAGATGGCGCATGCGGGACGTTCCCCGCCCCGATACGTTAGAAGCCATGGTAGAGGAACGCTGTCACACGAAGGGCCCAGCTTAGCGCCGGACAGCTTGCCGTTGACAGCATTACAGTTCATGGCCGGCTGGATTTCGGGCGAAAACAAAAAAGCCTCCGCCTCCAGGCGAATTCCGTTGTCTTCTGAATTGATTGCAGTCCCAATCTGTTGCTAGTTCGGAGCTCCGTCATCCTTGAGGTTGGCGTCCTCGGCCCTCCGGAGTTCAGAACCTTTCTTGCTAACAACTGGGACCACGGGCGCTTCGCGGAAGCGAACACCTTCGCCGCCCTGGGTGTCCTCATCCTGAAATGCGATACCGTACTCCTCGAATTTCTCCTGCAATCGTTGTCGCATCGCGATCTGGCGTGCGTCGTCTTGGTTCTCCAGCTTGTCGATGGTTTGACGGGCGACACCTAGTTTTTGGGCGAGTTCCGCCCGCGTCCAGCCCAGGAGACTTCGCGCTGCACGAAGTTGTGCTGACGAGGCATATCTCGGCATTCGTTTAACCCATTGATCGACGTCGTTGACGCGACATGACAAGGCCAGCCGGGGTCTGTCAAAAGACATAAAATCCGCTATAAAAAATAGCGTAATGCTATTATTAGTTAACAAATCGCTAATTACGCGATAACGATCGTTTTCAAGACCCCAATTGATTCGCGGGTTCACCGCAAAGAAGTCAAAACCCGACGCGGCATCCGCTAAACAACGGAGACACATGTGAGTGAGCATCCACCCGAGCTTCCTCTCGTTTCACCGCGAGCAAACGAGCGCGCAGTGCTGGCCAGTCGTCTCGAGGCGATCGCTGCAGACCTGCGCCGATTGAACGACCCTGGATGCGCCCTACCTGTGCCGCCTGTCGAAATCTCCAATTGGTCACTCTCGGCGACACCCGTCCTGACGATAACTGGTTTTGCGCAGGATCATCCGACACTGGGTTCGAAGGTGATCGACACATCTCAGGTCTATTACATCAACATCGAAGACCGACTTGTGCGGACATTGTCTCGTTGGTACCGCTTGGGCGCTCCCATGGCGGACGCCCCATCCTCGTCAGAGCATTGAGGTGGCCATGAGAAATCGAATTGGGCTGAAACACATCGGCACTCTACCTCAAGCCTTGGCTCATTGCTCGATCGTGCGAGCCTTGCGTCACTTCATCAAATCAGACGCCGCCTTTGTTGCATGTCTCGTTGTTGAAGACTCAGCACAGGTGGGCATCTACGAGAACGTCGCGGAGGCTCTTCTGCTTCGACGGGACCCCACACGAATCCGCCGAGCCGACGACAAGTCAAGCGTGACGACCTTCGAGGGAGGCAAGGTCATAGACGCCAACATTCGTGGCAACCTGCAGTCCTATCGCCGCGCCATCCTGATATTCGACGGCGAGACACCTGTTCCGCCCACTCTGCGCGCCGGCTGCGAAGTCTTCCATGTTTTCGGCAAACCCGACAATTCGCTCGTGCAGTCAGCAATTTCGACTTTCTACAGAGGTGGTGTCGATGCGGCCGATACCGAGCTGATTGCACAAGCCGACTGGAAAGACCTCACCATTCTCTTTCGTCAGGGCAGATCAATACAGCAGTCGGTCTCCCGTCTGAAATCGTTGGAGAAGTCGATCCCCGACGGCAGTGACATCGGTCAAGCAGTTCCATCGACTGCCGGGCGTGAACTGGAATCGCTTCGTGGATATGGGGAAGCGAGCCGCTTCGGCCTGGAGCTAGCGCAAGACATCGCCGACTTTCAGGCCGGCAAAATCGAATGGAACGACGTCGAGCGTGGCGTCCTTCTGGTCGGGCCGCCGGGTACGGGCAAGACAAGCTACGCGACAAGGTTGGCGCGTGCCTGCGGAGTGCCTCTCGTATCAGGCTCCTATTCGGAATGGCAGTCGCATGGGCATCAGGGTGACATGTTGAAGGCCATGCGCAAGTGCTTCCGTGAAGCAGTCAATCAATCACCGTGCATATTGCTCATCGATGAATTCGGAGCCTTCACCACCAGGGGCACCGGCTCGGATCACTCACAATACATGATCGGCCCGATCAATGGTTTGCTCGAACTGCTCGATGGCGTCCATGATCGCGAGGGTGTCGTCGTGGTCGCCACGGCAAACAGCATCGAAGACATCGACAAGGCATTGTTGCGCGCGGGCCGCATAGACACCCATATCGAGGTAGAATTGCCGGATGACGACGCTCGTTGCTACATCCTGGAGGGCTATCTCGCCTGGAAGCTGCCGGTGGACAAACGCGAGGAGATCGCTTCGAGAACACAAGGTCTGTCCGGCGCGGACCTGGAGCTTATGGCCAAGCGGGTGCGCCGCCACATTCGCTCAACGAGGCAGCCGATGGGTGTCGATGCGATCCTCACCTGTTTGCCGAAGTTGATCTCAGTTCCGCAAGGCAAGCTCGTCACGGCTGCCGTTCATGAAAGCGGCCATGCATTGGTGGCGCTCGCCCAAGGCCGCGCTGTCCGTTCCATTCAACTCGTGGATCGATTGCCGGAGGGCGTAGATGCGGCGTCCATCGGCAGGGTCGAGGTCGAAAGAGACGACACGCTCCGCCATACGGGCGGCGCAATCCTCGAAGAGATCAGGATCACGCTCGCAGGAATGGCCGCCGAGCGCGAAGTCTTCGGCGAACACGACTATGGGGCCGGCGGCACCGAAGGCTCCGACCTCGTGAGGGCGACTTTCCTGGCGACCCAGTTCGAGGGCGTCTACGGAATGGGTGAAACAATGGTCTCGGAACCAATCGGAGACAGGAATGCCTTGAACCGGATTCGCCAGAACTTCGTGATTTGGCGGCGCATCGACGACCTCTTGAGAGCCCAGTTGGACCTGACGTCCAAGATCGTCGCCGAACACGCCGCCTTGATCCGTGCACTCTCTGACAAGTTGCTGGCCGCGAAGTCTATGTCGGGAGATGAAGTCGTGGAGTTCCTCAGTTCGCACGGTTGGAGGTTCGGGTCCGATCCCGGCGTAAGTGCCGTTGGCTCTACGAGGTGACGATGAAGCTCTGGATTTTCTCCGACCTCCATCTTGCTTTCGCGGGCGTGGAGACTCCAATCCGCATTCCCGCCGCGGACGTCTGTGTCGTACCCGGCGACATCCACGTGAAAGGACCAGACCGAAGCGTGYGATGGCTTGCCGAGAACGTCGCCGGACACATGCCTGTGGTCTTCGTTTGTGGAAACCATGAGTTTTATCATTCGTCCTTGCAGGACGGGCTCGCTGCCGGAAGGGCGGCCGCCGCACCGGAGCCGAACATCCACTTGCTCGAGAACGATGCGATCGAGATCAGTGGAGTGAGGTTTGCGGGATGCACCCTCTGGACGGACTTCGAGTTGATGGGACATCGGCCATTTGCGATGCAGTATGCGGAGATGACGCTAAGCGACTACCACGAGATCAGGCTGAMCGGTCGATCAGGTCGCCGGATACGCGCAACAAATACAGTTCGCATGCATCGTGACAGCAGACGCTTCATCGCGGATTTCCTGGGGCAATCTGACCTCGGCCCCGCAGTCGTCGTTTCACATCATGCTCCTTCCAGGCGGTCGATCTCCCACCACTACGCCACGGACCTCCTGTCCTCCGCTTTCGCCTCCGACATGGACGCACTGATAGTTGAACGCGGTCCAGCGCTCTGGGTTCATGGGCACCTTCACCAACGCCAGAACTACATGCTCGGAAATACTCGAGTTCTTTGCAATCCTCGTGGGTATCCCGATGAGGAGGGATTCCGAGATTTTGATTTTTCTATGGTTGTGGAAATCTGATAAGTTTGGTCCGCGCGGGAAAAGCGGCCGTTTGCGCGAAGGAGGGAAATGCACATGTCAGTATCTTGGTTGTCTTGATATCGTTCGTTTGCTGGACTTCGACGGCGGCGCTGTCGTTGCAGAACATCGGCGAGCAGCGGGTGGATTTCCTCCCACGCTGAACCTTTGGGGTGTGAGCAATGTCTAAAGCGCTTAGGTTCCGCTGCGGCTCCAGGCTACCGCCTGCAATTCGGTTGTGCTGCAGACTGTCTCTATTAAGCTGGCCGGGGTGATGCCGAGTCGCAGAACAGGCATCCAGCGCATCAGGATTTCAGCATTGGATCAGGACGTCAGCCTCGGGACCGGTCTACCAAGATTGCCGGAAGAATTGCTCGTCGCCCGCGATCGCGGCGACGTGCTGTTCATCGTCGGCGCTGGCGCATCCTATCCGGCTCCGTCCAAGCTTCCCGGATTCAAAGGACTGGTCCAGGACATCTACAAGCTCATCGATCCGACGATGACCAACGCCATCGAGGAAGTGCAGAAGAATGGAGGACTCACTTGGGATAAGGTCCCCGATGTCCTCAACGAACAGCAGCGTACCGAACTCAAGTTCTTCAGCCAAGGGGAATTCGATGTCGTCCTGGGAATGCTGGAGCGCCGGATCGACGTCGATTTGTCGCTGGAGAGTTCTGTCCGGAGAGCTGCCCGCGAGGTCTTGGAGCAAACCGTAGAACCCAATGCGGTGCATCGAGCGCTCGTCAGACTAGGCCAGCGTTACGGTCGGACCCTGCTCGTCACGACGAACTTCGATCGACTGCTGTCCAGGGCCGCGACGTCAATCCGGTTTCCGGCCACCGCATTGGCCTTGGGTCAAATGCCGAATCCCAGCCGCAGCAAGGAATTCCAAGGCATCCTCCACATGCATGGGATGCTGCCGCTCGGCAAAGAGGCGGGATCGTCGGTTATCCTCACGGATCAAGACTTCGGTGACGCCTATCTCCGCAGGCACAGCGCCACGGCATTTCTTTATGACGCGGCGCGTATCTTCAACTTGGTCCTTGTGGGCTATAGCGCGAGTGACTCACCCGTAAGGTACCTGCTCAACGCGATCGCCAGCGATGAACGGCACTTCAAAGACATCAAGAAGAGGTACGCTTTCATCGGCTGCAAGCCAGACGACAAGCGCCTTCCCGTAGAGTGGGCGTCGCGAGGCATCACGCCGATACCCTACGACCCGGCCAACGACCACAAGCTGCTGGAAGACGTCTTGGTGGCTTGGTCCGAGGTGATACCGGAAAAGAGCAATCAAAAACGTCTCAGGGCCAGGATTGCCCAAATAGCTGAACTCGACCCTGACACGCCATCCGGCGACGACGCCAAGCCCTTCTTCCGGTACATCCTCGCCCGCTCGACGGAACTCGAGCGCGATGAGATTGTCAAACGCCTGGGCCGAGCAAAGGCATCGCCCAAATGGCTGACTTTCATTGACGAGCAGCTCCGCACGGAAGGAAGGCGGCCATGAGACGTCGTCGCGGTGTTGCCGACCACGCGGGTCGCAATATTTGGCTCTTCGCTCCGGGTCGGCTCAACGATCCAGCCATGTTGGAGTGGGCGATATCGCTGGACGCGACCAAATCTTCCGAGCGCCACGCCCTGCGAAACCTCGCGGAGGCGAAAGAAGGGGTAATCCGGGCTGGATTTAAGCAAGCCTGGGAATGGGTCTTTGAACACTGGGACAGACCCGACGCCGAAAACAGTCTCGACCGTCTGATGCTGAAACAGCAATTCAAAAGCCAGTCAAATCCGCGGGAGCTCGTTCGGTTGGTTGCGGACGCCGTGCGACCTTGGCTCGACGTGAAGAAGCGAAGCGCGGTGGATTCCATCTTCGGTTCTTCCAAAAAAACAACGCCGAAGTCGGCACGCGATCTCTTCTACGCCTCGGTTTCGAGCGGCGAAATCCTCAAGCCGGAAGACATCAGCCTGAGTCAGGTGACGGACTTGAACCTTCTCAAGGAATTGGCCGCCACGCTGACGGCCTGCGTGATTTCCGGGCTCAACCTCGCGGCCTCGATCAGAGAGATAACGGCGCGCTTCGATTACACCGACTCCCTCGTCAGGCGGGTTTACTTCGTTCCGGCGGCGCAGCAACCGTCGGGTGGGAGCGAGCCCGACATCCGTGGTCGCGGTCTCGCTCCATCAGCGAAGCTTCTGAACGCGGTCGTCGCGCGAATCTTGACCTTGGATGCCAAGGCGGCAAAACGCATCGTGTCTTCGTGGGACGTCGACACATGGCGTCTCTTCCGAAGAATGTGGGCCGCTGCGGCACGGAGCGACGCCCTCGCATCTGGCGAGGATGTGGAGAGATTTCTTCTTTCGTTGTCCGCGGAAGAGTTCTGGGTCTACCACTCATGTCCGGAGATGGCCGAGCTTCGCGCGCTGAGGTGGTCCGACGTGGGCCCGAAAGCGCAGCAAGCCTTGGAACGGCGGATACGCCGCGGTCGGCCCCGCTCACTCTTCTCGTCGAGCATGAAGCCCGAGATGATGGAGACCGCGGTTCGCCGCACGGCCGTGGTTGAACTCTTGCGGATCAGATCAAGCGGCGGCGAACTCAGTGAGGCGACCAGCAATTGGCTCGCCGAACAAGTCGGTCTGTTGCCAATGGCTCCCGTGGTGGAAGCCGCTACCTTCGGCTTCGATCCCGGCGTCATCGTAACGCATGGGACGCCCGATCCAGTGAGCGCTCCGGCCGACGAAGGGATTGACCCTCTGGCGGTCATGCGTTCCGCCATCGGCGCTGACTATTGGGACGACGCCAGCAAGGTCGCGCGCGCCATGGTGGCGAAGGACCCTGGCGCGGCTTATTCAGCACTGATTGCCACGCCGTTGGCAAAAGAAGAGAGCGCTCCTCTCTGGGAGATGTTGGCGAGGTTCTTCCGCGCGTCCGAGAGCGAAGAGCAGAAAGGATACAGGGAACGGTTCGAACCTGTGGCGGAGGCCATGTGCTCGTCGATCGCTGCCCTCCCGGAAGAAACGTTAGTCGGGGCCTTAGGTGCTCTGACCGCGTGGCTTAACCAGTGGGCCGCCACCATCAAGCCGAACACCGTGGTGGATACTTGGCTGAGATTATGGCCTTTAGCGGCGATTGAAACCGACCGAATAGACCCGACGATCGACAGCTTCGAAAACGACGTCCACGGCTCGGCGGTCTCAGACCTCATTCATGCGCTCTTCCGGATTTGCCCTGACAACCCCAAACCAGGAGCGTTCAGGAAGTCGCCACGCTTCTCGAAGGTTCTCGATGAGATTACGAAGGCGAATGGAACCTCGCGGCTCGTGGTCGTCTATCTCATGGCCCAGAACATAGGGTATTTCTACCCTGTCGAGCCAAAGTGGACGATGTCCAATGTCATCGAACCGCTGCGCGACGCGATTGGCGTTGCCCTTCAAACGTGGGCGGGTTTGGCCTTTGCTCGGTCGCTTCCGGCGGAAGTCATGGAGTTCCTGGGACCTGGACTGGTGGCGGTCATCAACGGAGGCGCGCTCAAGGACCATTCTGAAAGCAATCTGGTTGATCTCGCCTTCCTGTCCATTCTTTTCGATAGAGACCTGGGCCGAAACGGACCCATCCCCACCGTCCTAGGTCAGCAGATGCTAAGAATGGGCGACGATGGGGTGCGTGTGCAGGCTGTGGACACCATGAGACAGTTTCTCTTGGACGGCGGTGTCGCCGCGGTCGATCGGAGGTTCGAGGTCGTCAGAGCCACGTTCACGGACCTCTGGCCGAAGGAGCATTCTTTACGATCACGTCGGGTATCCGACGCGCTAGCCGCATTGCCCGCGGCCGCTAAATCGCATTTCGCGGCCATGGAGGCCGTGATCTCGACGCACCTCACTCCTTTCGATTGCTGGTCACTCTGGGAGTATGGCGTGCTCGGCGACGATGGCGACGAGAGGGCGATCAAGTGGGTCGAAACGAAGGGCGACGCGGAGGCCTTCCTCGATTTGCTCGACAGAACAGTCGGGGACGAGGAAGCCGCCGTCGTTCCACACGGGCTCGATTCGGCGCTCGTCCACATCGCGTTGAAGTCCAAGAAGCTCGAGTCCGATCCACGCTACCGCCGACTCCTGACGCTCGCGCGCCGATAGGCGAATGGCCGAGCCAAGCAACGATGTCTGATATGGAAATGTAGTTCTCAGGCGTCCGCCACTTACTCAGCTTTGGCAAGCAGTTTCAGGTTCTCCTGAACGCGCGCCCACTGGTAAGGGCTGTCCTCGCGAGTCCAAACCTTTAGAGCTGCGCGAAAAGCAGTTGCGCTTTCGGCAAGCTTAGCATGATCGCCTTCCGCAACCGCGATTTCGCGAAGCAGATTTCCGAGATTGTTCTGAGCCGATGCCCATTCTTGTTGATGGTTCTCAGGGGTAAGCACCCTCAGAGCGGCTTGGTAAGCCGTCACGGCCTCGTTTCGCAGGTCATTATCACTGTGCAAGTGATTTAGCCGTACCAAAGCATTGCCTAAGTTCACTTGAGCCATTGCCCATTCCCGTGGCGAACGTCGTTCGGTGAACACGGCGACTACCGTATTCAATAAAGCAACCGCTTCTTCCAGGTCGTGAGTGTGGTGTCGTTTTTCACCTAACAGTTTCAAACAAAGGGCTAGGTTAAGCCCCGCCGTTGCCCATTGGTCGGGGAAACGGTCACGATTGAGAAGCGTTAGCGCGCCGCGTGCCGCATCGGCTCCTTTTTGCACCAAACGCATGTCTGCCTTCCGCTCGCCGAAGATGCGAAGGGCGTTGGAAAGGTTGGTCTGGGTGGCAGCCCAGGCCCCGGGTGAACGCTTGTAAAAGCTCCTCGATGCGATTTGGAGATGTTTTGTAGCTTCAGCCAGTGTTAAGGTGCCGAGTTCCCGCTGTCCAAGAAACAATTGGGAACTCCCTATCCACAGATGAGCTTCCGCATGTTGATCCGGCCCTTTTGCCAGAGCCAACAATTCAAGTGCGATCTCGATAGCTAATCGAATTTCAATGCTTGCTGAGCTACTTTGACCCCGGGTCAAATACTCTTCGTGGTAATCTCCTAGAATGGCGAAGACGTCGTCTCGCCCACTAGCCCTGAGCGAAGCCTTCTTAACGATTTTCGCAACCGCGTTTTTTACTTCTCCTCGCAACAGGTCCTGAGCAATGCCGGCGTCCAGCAATTTGACCCCGACCGCAACTGACAAATTGCGTCGCTTTATTTCCGCCTCTTCCCAACGGCTAAACTCTGTACTAGCAACTATTTCCGCTTCGTCATAGAGGCCCTTGGCCGCCAAGTCAGCCATTCGCTCCAATACTTCGCCAACAAATGCCGAAGTGCTGCCTCCCCTGCGTGCTTCAAATTGAAATTCGATCGCGATGTCGACCGCACGAGCGAGCTCACGGAATGCTTGTTCGACATCCTGGACATCCGCAGCGAAACGACGAGCAAGTTCGATGAGAGCGCTAGGTTCGACGCCCACATCATAAGCGCGTCTCGTGCTTCCGTTAGCCTCAAGACGGTGAAGCATTAGCTCTAAGCGCCGAACCCGTTCGTTAGTGTCTGCGTCTATTTCCGCGCTAGACCCCTGTGTGTCGATGAGAGCCTCTTTAACCACCTCCTTGAGGACAGTTGTACTTTGGCCCCAAAGGCTCGGGTGTGATCTCTCTATGTCTGGAAACTTTTTCAATAAATCATTGAGGTCGCTTGGCCCGAAAATATCCCCGGGTCCCAAAAGGGACGACCCGATAATTTCGGCCAGTGATTTCTTGTTATTGGGAGTCAGCGGTGTCGATGTGGCCAAGATATATCGCTGCGCCCGCAGCTTATCTATCTTGTGGCGTTCTTTCTTGAGGTTTGTTTTTAGAGCCGAAAGTCCAGAGCGAAAATAATGCTTCGCCTGGAAAATGATCGTACCCTCTTCGGAGACATAACGACCATCAATTCCGTCATCCCTGCCTTCGGCGAACCCTTCAAGTCTCACACCTATCTCTCGGGAAACCAGCTGTCTGGCTAGCTCCTGAAAATCAAAGGGCGATAAAGTTGCGAAATCGTAGGTCATGTATTGGCCCATTCCAGCAATCTGGCAGTCATGATTTTCTCATTCTCGTCGCAACTGAACTTCGACTCTCCAGCCGCAACAAACACCGGTAACAGGTCAGAGAGATACTCGCCACCACGAGAAGCTCGCTTTGGTTGGCCTGACGGGTTGTCAACAACTGGATTGAAGTAGATTCTCTGCCGAAGGAAAGTGTGACCATCTTTCGCAGATGATCGGTCGTTTAACACCAGCAACCGGCCTGGGAATTTGTCGTCTAAGGAAGCAAATCCCGCGGGTTTCTTGGTGACTATCCCTAGGCAGTGCGCCGGACATCGATCCGGCGTTGGGCGGAAGCCATAGGGCGTTGGAAGGCGGGGTTCATGTTGGCCGCGTTCTCGATCTCGCCCGACCTTGTCTTGCTCGCGACCTGGCGGCTCTCCTGAGGCGGGACGCCGTAATAGGCTCGGTACGTCTTCGAGAAATGCGCCGCCGACACGAAGCCACAGCGTGCCGCCACGTCGACGATCGAGGTACGCGACCTGATGAGCAGCAGGTGGGCCTTCTCAAGCCGCATCATTCGGTAGAATGTGGATGGGGTATGCCCGAGGTCGCGTCGGAACAGCCTTTCGAGTCGACGACGCGAAAGACCCGCAGCCGTGGCCACCTGGTCGAGGTTTATGGGTTCCTCAAGATTTTCCGCCATGCGCTCGATAGCGCGTATCAGCTTCGCGTTCGTGACCCCGTGGCGGCTTTGCAATGGGATGCGCTGGGTTTCGCCTGGCCCGCGCTGACGTTCGGTCACCATCACCTCGCAAACACGGCTTGCG